>DAOLDI010000018.1:0-13227 GCA_035327445.1 Cyclobacteriaceae bacterium
GATCGACTTTTGAAGGATCTTTGCCTGAGAAGGCTCCACCACCATGTGCTCCTTTACCACCATATGTATCAACAATAATTTTTCTGCCTGTAAGTCCTGTATCTCCATGCGGACCACCAATAACAAATTTACCGGTAGGGTTGATGTGGTATTTAATGTCTGCACCAAACAGCTTTTGTAAACGTTTGGGAAGTTTCTTTTTAACCCTTGGTATTAAGATATCTCTTACATCCTCTCTTATCTTTTTGAGCATGACGGCATCTTTAGCAAACTCATCATGCTGGGTTGACACCACAATTGCATCAATTCTTATGGGCTTGTGGTCATCACTATATTCAATTGTTACCTGAGATTTTGCGTCTGGCCTCAAATAAGTCATTTGCTTTCCTTCTCTTCGGATAGCCGAAAGTTCTTTCAATAAACTGTGCGCTAATTCTAATGGCAGAGGCATGTGGTTATCGGTTTCGTTGGTAGCATAACCAAACATCATTCCCTGGTCTCCTGCACCTTGCTCTACCTTTTTTCTGCGCTCAACGCCCATGTTAATATCTGGCGATTGCTCATGAATTGCTGACAGCACTCCACATGAGTTAGCCTCAAACATATACTCACTCTTGGTATATCCTATTTTACGAATCACCTCACGCGCTATGTCCTGCACATCAAGATAGGCTTCAGATTTAACCTCTCCGGCCAAAATTACCTGACCAGTTGTAACCAGCGTTTCACAGGCTACTTTGGAGTTAGGATCGTATGCTAAAAAGTAATCGATGAGTGCATCTGAAATCTGATCTGCAATTTTATCGGGGTGTCCTTCTGATACAGACTCTGAAGTAAATAGATATGGCATATGTGTTTGAATTTAAAGCGCCAAATATAAGAATAGTCTTACACAAGCCTGAGTTAATTGGCCAAAATTGCAAACACACAGGGAAGCTTATCCAGGCTTAGTTTTGCCTGTTTCCATTTGGCAATACTCTTGGTGGCAATATATTCCTGTGCTCCGGTTAAATCATAGGCAACACAAAGCTGAGTGCTGGGCTTACAAAATTTCAACAGATTATTAAACATGCGATTATTTCTATAGGGGGTTTCAATGAACAACTGGGTTTGTTGCTTTTTTAAAGACTCTTGTTCTAAACTCTTAAGACTGGCCGCCAGTGCTTTTTCATCAACAGGCAAATAGCCATGAAAGGCGAATGTCTGCCCATTTAAACCTGAACCCATTAAAGCTAATAAGATGGCAGAGGGGCCAACCAATGGTTTTACCTTGCAACCAAACTCATGCGCCAGGCTTACAGCCGCTGCCCCGGGGTCTGCAATGCCCGGACAGCCAGACTCAGATACAATACCCACATCTTCTCCATTGTTTAAGGGCTTGAGCAAGTCAAACAATTCTATGGGTGCTGTGTCTTTATCAAACTTTTCAAAAACCAGTTCTTCAATTGAGTTGAATATTTTCAGCTCACTGAAGTAACGCCTAACTGTTCTGAGATCCTCGGCCAGAAAATACTTAATGTGCTTTATACTTGTAAATACAGCGGGCGAAATAACCTCATGCGAGGTGCCTGCAGCAATTACATTTGGTATTAGATAAAGTGTGCCCTTTTTCAAACTACCTTATTCTTTAAAAATTCTTTAATAGTAGCAAGAAATTTTTCAGGCTGCTCTGCATGCACCCAGTGCCCGGCATCTTCAAAGCTTACCAAATTTGAATCAGGAAAAATTTCTGTGATCAAATTGCGATCTTCATCTTTAATGTAATTTGATTTTTTTCCCCGGATAAATAAAGTTGGACCTTCATACTTGCCAGGATATTGCATGCCTTGCCCTATTACTTCTATATTATTGTTGATTGATTTAAGGTTTATCTTCCACTCAAAACCTCCATCTGATTTTCTTGAAAGATTTTTCAATAGAAATTGTCTTACAGCCACTTCGGGCACATACTCAGCTAATATTTTATCCGCTTCATTTCTTGAAGAAATTTCAGTGATCGGTATGGCCTTTAGGCCATCCAGAATAACGTCATGATGTACTTTATAATCTTTTGGCGCTATGTCTACTATAACCAACGCCTTAAGAAGTTTAGGATAATGCACAGCAAAATTCATGGCTGTTTTGCCACCCATAGAATGCCCAATGATAACAGGCTGATTAATTTGATGTGTTTCAATAAATTGTTTCAGGTCCTCACTTAATAATTTATAATTGAACTCATCGGTTTTAAATGACTGGCCGTGGTTGCGCTGATCAACCAAATAAAGCTTGTACTCTTCCTCCAATCCCCTGGCAATACTCAACCAGTTATCTGAAGAGCCAAACAAGCCATGCAGAATTACAAGTGTGGTGTCTCCGCTTCCCAGCTCTCTGTAAAATAATTTCATAACCTTAAATGCTTTAAGCTTTACAAGTTAATAATCTGAGCTTCCATATAGTATATTTGCCCAATTCTAGCTGAACTATGGAATTACAAAATGGTAAATATACACTTGGCGGACTTGACATAGCCGAAATTATCAAAGAATTCGGTAGCCCCCTGTATGCATATGATGGAAACAAAATTGTAAGTCAATTACAAAATTTAAAAAATGCCTTTTCTGATTCCCAATTAAAAATCAAATATGCCGTTAAAGCCTTAAGCAACATTTCTATACTAAAACTCTTAAAGCAACATGGTGCCGGGGTTGATGTTGTGTCTATTCAGGAAGCAAGGCTTGCCCTGCTTGCGGGCTATAAACCTGAAGAAATAATGTTTACCCCAAACAGCGTTGGTTTTGATGAGATTATTGAAGGAGTTGAGCTTGGCTTAAGTATCAATATTGATAACCTTTCCATTCTTGAAAAGTTTGGAGCCAAATACAAAGACACTAAGCCGGTTTGTATTCGCTTAAATCCGCACATACTGGCAGGTGGCAACTATAAAATTTCAACAGGCCATGGTGCTTCAAAATTTGGTATTTCTGTTTATCAGCTAAATCAAATTATTGAGACTATTAACCAGTGGAAGATTCAGGTGCATGGCTTACACATACATACTGGTTCTGAAATAGTTGAGACTGATGTGTTTCTCAAGATGGCAGAAATCTTATTTGGTGTAGCCAAGGAATTTCCTTCGCTTAAGTTTCTTGACTTTGGAAGTGGTTTTAAGGTTGCTTACAAAGAAGATGACCTCACCACCAATATTTACGATCTTGGATTACAGCTTGGTAAAGCTTTTCATGATTTTAATACTAGCTATGGCAAAAAGCTAGAGTTGTGGATTGAACCCGGTAAATTTCTGGTGAGTGAAGCCGGTTATTTAATTGTAAAGGCCAATGTGATCAAGAATTCTCCAAGTTCTGTTTTTGTTGGTGTTAATTCAGGATTGAACCATTTACTAAGACCCATGATGTACGATGCTTACCATCACATCAAAAATATCAGTAATCCCGCTGGTCCATTAAAGGTTTATACCGTTGTAGGATACATCTGTGAAACAGACACTTTCGGGGTTGACAGAAAGTTAAATGAAGTGCGTGAGAATGATTTATTGGCCATACACAATGCAGGTGCTTATGGCTTTAGCATGGCTTCGAACTATAATTCAAGACCGAGACCTGCCGAAGTACTTATCTGGAACGGAAAAGCAAACCTGATCAGAAGAGCAGAAACATTAGATGATGTGTTGAAAACACAGATAGACATCTGGTCCTGATTTCCTCATTTCTTTATTGAACTTGTATTGCTTAAAGTAATGCCCTTGCCAGCACTTTCTTCTCCAAATAAGCCAGCAGATATGCCAATAAGAATGGCAACTAAAATTCCGGCAATCAGTAAAAGTCTGCGGTTTTTCATGCTTACCATTTGATCTTCTGCTCTTAGACAGCAGGTGAGACCTTAAGGTTGTAAGCACTCAAAACATTTCTTTTTAAATGGGAAGTCAGGCAAGGGAAAAAATCCTCAGTTTTGAACTAACTAAAGAGACCGTGCAGCTCAAGGTCAATTTTATTTACTATATGCGCAAAGTCTTCTGTGTTTTCAACAAAGTCCATGTCGTTAACATCAATTATCAACAAGCGACCATTCTTATATCCACCAATCCATTTTTCATAATGCTCATTCAGGTTTCTTAAATAATCAAGCTGAATTTTATATTCAAAATCACGGCCGCGTTTGGCGATTTGCCTCACCAGTTTGGGTATGTCTGCCTTTAAGTAAATAAGCAGATCGGGTGCTTGCACCATACTTGACATAGAATTGAAAATACTGAGGTAACTTTGGTAATCTCTTTCTGTGATATGACCACTTCTGTGCAGGTTAGCAGCAAAAATGTAAGCATCTTCATAAATGGTGCGATCCTGCACAATTGTTCTTTCGCTGTTTCTGATCTGTTGTACCTGGTTAAACCTGCTATTGAGAAAGTAAATCTGCAAATGAAAAGCCCAGCGGGGCATATCATCATAGAAATCTTTCAGATATGGATTATTATCTACCGATTCGTACAGTGCCTGCCAGCCAAAATGTTTGGCTAGTTTTTCTGCTAAAGTTGTTTTTCCTGCACCTATATTTCCGGCAATAGCGATATGCTTGGGCTGCGTTGACATAGGCTGCAAATGAAAACGAATATAAGCTAATTACAAAGTCCGGGAGCTGTACTTTGTTTCGATAATTTCAGACTTGCTTCAGATAATATTTATCGCATGAAAAATGACCGGTATTGCCCAGTGGTCCGGCAATTTTTTTAAAGCCCATGTGCTCATATAATTTCATGGCGCCATGCATGGTGTTGAATGTTTCGAGGTAGCACTGTTTGTATTCAAATCTCTTTGCTGCTGCAAGACACTTCTCTAATACAAGTTTGCCTAGTCCTTTTTCGCGCGCTTCAGGCAAAAAATACATTTTTTTTAGCTCACAAATATCAGCAGTACCGCCATCTAATTGTGCAATTCCACCGCCCCCTACAACTTTACCATCTATTTCAACCACAAAATAAATTGCTCTTGGTTTATGATATGCCTCATACATGTTTTCTACTTCTTTATCATGTATGGCAAAACCTTCTCCACCTGCACCAAACTCAGGCATAACAGTTTTAATTATTTTTTTTACCTGCCCTGCATCTTCAGGTTGAATTTCTCTGATCACAAAATTCATACATTACTTATTTAAGGCTGATTTAAGCTCAAGTTCCAATTGCGCTGACTTATTATGCTTATTGTTTTTGACTACCCACTTGCCATTAATTAAAGTGCCTAAGCGCGCAGAGCTTGCCCCGGTATAGATAATTACTGGCAAAAAATTCTCTGTGTTAGCAATTGATATTAGAGGAGATTCTGCATCATACACAACAGCATCTAATGGCTGACCTACGTCAAAATAAGCTCTTTGTTTGTTGCCCATGGCTTTTCTGCCATTTCTTAATGCTTGTTTAAAAAGCAATGCGGCTCCGTCATTTGAAATAGCATTTCGCTGGTGTGTAAGCATGCGCTGTGCATAATCTATCCATCTCAAATCCTCCAATGGATTCAGGCATATATGACTATCCGTGCCGATACACCAATTTCCACTCATGCTTGCATAATCTGTCATGCGAAATATTCCATCACCTAAATTACCTTCAGTTGATGGACAAAGCACCGCAGTAGCGCCTGACTTTGCCAGGCCATTTAATTCATGTTCATTCAAATGCGTACAATGCACCAGAAAAAATCTGTTATCAAGTGGCATGTTGTCTAATAACCAATGCATAGGCCGTATACCAAGATAAGTTTCGCAGTCTTCAATTTCTTTTAGCTGCTCAGCAATATGCATATGAAAAGGTAATTCTTTAGGACCTTGTTCATAAACTTCAATTATTTCAGCTGGCTCTACTGCACGCATAGAGTGTACGCCAAAACCAAGTGAAGCATGCTTGTGTTTGCTGGTGATGGATTCAGTTGCATACAACAACTTAAAATAATCTGCTACGGAATTTGATATAAATCTTTTCTGTCTTGGATGAGCCGGCAAGCCAAAACCTCCTTTATTAAAATACCCCGGCACCATAGTAATTTTTATTCCCGCCAATGCGGCCGCTTCAATTAGTGCCTCGGCAAGTATCGCCCTGTTATTATATGGCTCACCATTTAAATCATTATGCACATAGTGGAATTCAGTAACATTGGTATATCCGCTTCTCAGCATTTCTGCATAGGCAACAGCTGCAACTGCTTTCATCTGCTCAGGGTCTAAACTCAAGGCCAGGCCATACATGGCCTCACGCCAGGTCCAAAAATCATCTTTTGTGCCGGGCTCATGGCGCTCTGCCATGCCTGCCATGGCATATTGAAAGGCGTGTGAATGCGCATTCTGAAATCCAGGGATGATGTACCCATTTACCGCTTCAAAAGGAAAGGCATCCTCGGGCGGATTCTGTGAAATGTACTGTATGATGCCCTCGCTATCAACACCAATATAGGCAGGGCTTGTCCAACCGTTAGACTGCAAGAGTCCCTTAAATCTGAAATATTTCTGAATCATAAAATCTCAATCAAACTACTGAGTATTTTCTGTAGTAAAGTTCTCACTTTATTTGCCCTAGCTGCATCATAGTTAATTTCGGCATCATCCATATACAAGACTTTGCTCATCTCTAATTGCAAGGCATGTATATTGTTTTGTGGCTTACCATAGTTGCGGGTAATAAATCCGCCTTTAAACGGAAAGTTATGAGAAAAACTATAATCACTATTCTTTAATTCGGCTTGTGCTTTTTTAATAATAGCTGCAGAAGCAGATTGCTCATCAGCATCGCCCAAAATTAAATCAGGAAATGCTGAAGGATGTATACCAGGAACAAATTGCCGGATAGAGTGACAATCCCATAATAGCACTCTTCCATGTTTCTCTTTTAAATCAGTAAGCAATTCTTCAATTTTCTGATGATAGGGTCTAAAGTATTTTTCTTTGCGTTCTTCAACTTCATTTGCTGCAACAAATGATCTTTTGTTTTGATACAGATGCTCCCCATTAAAATCTGTTGTGGGACAAAGTGCCGTGATTACTCTGCCATCAGTATATAAAGGCTTACTATCAGGATCACGGTTTAAGTCAATTACCCATCGATGATAAATTGACGCTATCATGGTGATGCCCATGGCAGGCGCAAAGTCATATAATTTATCAACAAAAAAATCTGTATCATCCAACTGTTGCAGTTTTGCAGCATCAAACTGAGGAATCAGATCGGGAGGAAAGTTTGTGCCGCAATGTGGTACACTTAAAAGTATAGGTACTTCTGTTGAGTTAGGATAATTGATAGAATAGGGGGCCGTCATTTTGCCGCATGCTGTTGCGCTTCATAACGAGCTGCCTCTGCCATCGCTCTCTCATACTCCGCTAATTCTCTTGCCATCTCTAAATTCTGTTTCATTTGTGCCGCATCATTTTTTAATGCTTCCATTTGAAGATTAAGTTGCTTAACCTCCTCTGCCATTTTATCAGCTTGACTTTTTTGATAGATGGCATATCCCAAAAATGAAAGAGATAAAATAATCATTACTCCAATAGTGATAATCCTTTTCATGGCTTTATTGGTTTAGTTTCGACTTAAGTTGCATGATGCGATTAAATGATTCGTCAATGCGTTGAGCAGATATTTCATTTCGCTCAACTAAATCTCTGATGATACGGTGCACAACATCTACTGTGCGCTCATCGCTGCCTTGTATGTTGTTAGAAAATGTAAGTATATCAACACCGGCATTAATGGCCAATTTAATGGCTTCTTCCAACCCGTAATATTTTGTGATAGCATGCATTTGCATATCATCAGAAAAAACCACTCCATTGAATCGCATTTGATCTCTTAATATGCCCGTGATAATATCTTTTGAAAGTGTTCCGGGTAATTCCTTTTTATCTAATTGTTTGTTAACAATATGAGCCGTCATCACTGCATCTACTTTATGATCGGTTATCAGTGTTTGATAAGGAATGAGTTCGGCCTCTGTCCAGTATTTTGTTACATCTGCAATTCCTAAATGAGTATCGGCTTTTGAGCTTCCGTGGCCGGGAAAATGTTTTAACACACTTACCACACCAAACCTGTTGTGCTCTTCAGCAAATATTTCGGCCATACGGCTTACAAGCTGCGGGTCATCAGAAAATGCTCGGCCATATTTGGCAATTATTGGATTGTCAGGGTTGCTGGCCAAATCAACAACAGGGGCAAAGTTTACATTAATACCCAGACCGGCCAAAGTAGCTGCTGTGGTTTGGGCATAAAAACGTGTGGTATCTTCTCCGTGCATACCCATGTACTCAGCTGTTACTGAACGCGGAAAACCATATTTATCTTTCAGGCGGTTTACCCTGCCGCCCTCCTGATCAATACAAATGAAAAGCGGAATAGCTGCGGCTTCTTGTAATTGCCAATTCATTTTCTTAAGCCGGATGTATGAATCTTTTGCCGGAATATTCTTTTCAAAATATATAATCGAACCAACTTTGCCTGATTTAACCTCCGCCAAAACTTTTGGATCAATTTCAGTACCCGGCAGCCCGATTAAAATCATTTGCCCAATCTTGATGCTCAGGCTGTCGGTTTGGGCTTTTGTTGCTGAAAAAATGAATACAGAAAAAATGATTAAAATAAATCGCTGCATGAGTTTCAATAGTTATCGCGGATGTATTGCAAAATCTGCTCCATTTCTGCACGAACCTCTGATGCCGCGGTAGTAAAATTATTATTCATAAAACTAAAGATAAGCATACGGCCACTTTTTGTCTTGATAAAACCACTCAGATTATGATTATTTCTTAAAGTACCCGTTTTTCCAAATACGTAAGGCTGCTCTGCTTTATAGTTGCTTTTTAGGGTTCCTGAAATGCCCCCCGTAGCCAATAAAGGGATCAGACGCTCGTGTGGAATTTGCTGGTAAAGCATTTCCCAAAGTTTAACCATGCTTCGCGGAGTTGTGAGATTATATCGCGACAAACCAGAGCCATCTACCCAAACAGGCCTGTCGGGCAATTGCTGAAAATAATTTTCTTGTAAATATTTGATTGTAATATCCGGATTGAGTGTGTCGCTCAATAATCCTGCGCAAACCAAAAGCAATTGCTCTGCAATGAAGTTGTCGCTTTCTTCCATCATCACTTTATACAAACTATCTGCAGGTATGCTGTAAATTATTTTTTTTTGCGATAATGATACCGGTCTTCTTAACTGTCTCACTTCTCGCTTGAGTGTATCTGCTAAAAGATCAACTAATAAATCAGCACTGGTTTTAAAAGGTACTTGCCATGACATATCGCGTGTTTGTATACCCGGAAAATAATCAATGCGATTTGTGCCGATATCACGCATCACATAAGGGGTCCTTTGTAAACTATCGCCTAACCAGAAGTATTTTTTAAAAATCGGCAGGTCAATCTGTAAAGTGTTTTGATAAGCCGCTTTGCTTACTTTGAAAACATTGCCATAAACAGGAAAGGCAGAACGTTCGGGCGAGTAAGCATAATTATAATCATTCCATGCCCAGCCGGGCCCGAAGTGTGCAGTTTGAAAATTATCTGCACTAAAGTAAATTATCTTTTGTGTGTATTTCAGAAAGTCAAACACATTTGCGTTCTGATGCACATATCTGTAAAGAAAAGAAGGATCACCGCTTCCCTGTATAATCAATGAGTCACCACGTTCAGTATAATATAATGCAGGAATGGAATCTCCGATTATCTGCAATGATGCAAACAGTGTGAGTACTTTGGTATTAGAAGCAGGAATGTAATATTTGTCTGCCCTGTAAGAAATTAACTCTTGCTTAGATTCAGGATCATATAACATAAACCCTTTATGATCCTGAAAGCGACTCTCAACTTCCTTTAGTGAATTGACAACATACTTATGCTTAACCGGAACACATGCAGCTATACCAATAATGAATATAAATAAATAATATCTCATAATCAAGATGGAAAGTAGCGCGATTTTATGATGCCTAAGTGATGCCGTTCATGGCCTGCAATAATAAAGCCCAATGCATTTACGCTTACCTCGTAGTTATTGGCAAAACCAGTGCGCAACAACATCTCTTCAGTAAATGTTTGATATAAATCAATAGTGGTTTGCCGCAGATGCTGCATCATTTGTATCAAGCCTGCTAATGTTTGTTCCTCTGCATTAGCCTGGTAGGCGTAGGCTTGCTCATCAAAGCCAGGTAATGAGCTGCGGTCATTTCGCGAAAATCTTAAGGCACGATAAGCAAAAATTCTTTCTGCATCCATCATATGCATGAGCAATACTTTTATACTCCACTTTCCTTCAGCGTAAGCATAACTGCCTTGCTCTTCTGTGAGTCGATCTAAAAAAGTCATCAACTCTTTTGAAGAGTTTTTCAAGGCATCTAATACCTTATCTTCTGTTACCAGTTTCACATAGTTTTGGTAGAATGCAGGAATGGTATTTATGTCAGGTTTCATTTCAGCAAAAGATTATTTTCAGAATTGTGTGAAAATTTCATCGGGCAAATTTGCATCAACTTTTACGTTCTTTGGCCCACGACCATCACTTCTATCTGCCGAGAGCAAAATATTACCATACTGCTGATAATTGTCCCAGGGCCAAATGGCAGAAGGTTCATCCTGACTGGCATCCTGGTAGTATGCCCATTGCTTTATCAGGTTATCAGTTTCATCAACAAAAACCCTGTACTTATTATTGGGTGTAAAGCCCACTGCTTCAAAAGTAAGTTCAAGCACTTTACATTTATTGCCAGAGGGCAAAGTATCTTCTCCGATTAATTTCAATGTTACTCCGCTGTCTTTCAACTTAAAAGGCATTACCAGCCAGTAAGCATCGTTAACCCAAATCTGCTTAGCGCGATTCAAAAGTGTTTTTACACTGTCTGTATC
Organism: Cyclobacteriaceae bacterium; assembly: GCA_035327445.1. GTDB lineage: Bacteria > Bacteroidota > Bacteroidia > Cytophagales > Cyclobacteriaceae > DAOLDI01. The sequence continues at coordinate 10,876 of DAOLDI010000018.1, forward strand.
TTGTATTTCACGACCTTTTATCTGAACACGCCCACTTTCATCATTTAAATTCAAAAGCATGATGGTTGAGTCTGCCGGGATTTCTATTCTTACGCTGCCAGTCCATTTATCCCAAACCAAATCTCTTCTTCCAAAAAAATTCCAACTGATAAATCTGGTTTCATCCCATGCCTTTCGACCGCCCATTGCCTGCATCACACTATCTGCAATAGCAATTGCTTTTACATCAGATGCCATCTCATTGAATCCCTCGGCTGCTGGATTATAAAAGGTATCTCCAGACTCATTGACTTGCTTGCATGAGATGATTGTTAAAAGGCTGATTACAATGATTACTCTTATCATATAATTTAGAATTTGTTCTTTACTCAGTTTCTGATTTTTTCTTCTCCTTCAGGCCTTTCATGCTAAATGATAAATCTAAGGTTTTAACATTTTGTCTTAGCATCAACTTTCTTAAATATGACTCTATTGGTAAAATCATAAATGCCACACTTACCTGTATCAGAAAGTCAATTACCGGAGATGTCTCTGTTGCGAATTGCTCCTCGGCCAGGGTTTGAATAAATTCAATGAAAATAACGATAGTCAAGAATGTTAATAACCGGCTTACAATTCTGTAACGCTGGCCATATCTGCCCAGTCTTATGCTAAGCAAAACAAGAATTAAAAATACGGCAACCTCAATGGCATAAAACCATAGTTGTCGCCAGTACGGTGGTTCAATATTTATAAAAATAGGCTCAGCCGATGAAATTATTCCAAAAGCATCTCTTGACTCAATCAGTAACTCATAATCTCCTACAGGAAGAAATGTTATGTTAATCCGGTTGTTCACTATTGACCATGGGGACCAATCATTTCCTGTGCCTTTCAATCTATAGCGATACTCAATTGGAGTTAATCCACTAAAATCAGGCTGTACAAATGAAATACTCATACCTCCTTCTTGTTGCTCTATTGAATAGCGACTGTTAAGAGATACAAGTTGATCTTGTAATGAAACTCTTTTAAGAATTAAAGGAAAGGTTATGTCTTTTTCAAAGCTTAATAGTGTGTTATATCGATAAAGTTCTTCATCTGAAGTAATAATCCAAATTTCATCTGAATTGCTATCTCGATTAATATGAGAAATGCCTTGAAACACATTTAAAAAATTCTTTGGCGCTAAGCCAGATGATGTCAGTTGAAGGTTACTCCAGCCACGTTCAGTAAGAATCCATATCTCATCACTATCAATTAGTACTCTTATCGGGTTGATGTTTTGTTGTGACTGAACCAATTTATTTTGCTCATCAACATATAACAGTAAATGGTCTGCATTTACAAAATAGATACTATCTTTTGCCTGAATACCGTACGTCTGTTCAAAATATGGATTATCGAATACTATTTCATCCATATCAAGTACCGAAAGATTTTTTAAATAGATCCAATAAACCCGATCTAAACCACTAAACCACACCCTTCCCTGCTTATCAGAAAAAATGTGTAATACATACTCTTTAAAGTCATCAAAAATATTTGAGGGTCTCCATATGTTGTTTATCTTTTCAAATGATAATATTTCATTTTGATAGGTTGCTGCAAAAATTACTTCTTCTGCTTCATAGTAATATGCATATCTAATGGGTTGTCCGGTTAATTTTTTTTCAAGTTTACCTGAAGCATTAATGATGTGAAGGCCATCCAGACCTGCGGCAAATAAATTGTCTTTTGCAGATATAAGTTGTGTTACTTTAGCGTTAACACCCTCCACTTGTTTGTATTCATATTCTATTGCCCTAAGCTCTCTGTTTACTCTTTTTTGCATAACAATTCTCGTACTCGGCTGGGCTTTTGGCTGTGGCTGGGCTTTCTTTTCACTTTCCTCTTCAGGGGCTTCATCATCAATTTTATTCTTCTTTAAAAAACCTAAAAACCCGCGCTTTCTTAGCGCTTTTACATCCTCCTGTACAGGTTCTTCTAGTTTAACCTCTTCACTTTGCTTTGTTGAATTACCGGCAGAAGTATTTTGTACAACCCTTACGTAATCAATATACTCGTCAAACAATTCGGTTTTTTCCAGTGAGTATAAACCCAGGGAAGTTCCAACGTAAATTTTCTGATTAAATGTTTGAGCAGATAGTATTTTACCTTCAAGCCCAGGGTAATGGTTATAAGATCTAATGGGTAAATCTGGCATTATTCGGGTAAAGCCGTATTGATGTGCAATCCAAACAGAAGACTCGCGGTCAGCATTAATTGTCATTACCTCATTATCTGGAAGTCCACTGAAGTAATTCAAAATTTGAACTGTTTCTCCAGTGTTTGGATTAAGAAAAACAACACCTCCTCTAATAGTGCCTAATG
>DAOLDI010000019.1:0-13122 GCA_035327445.1 Cyclobacteriaceae bacterium
GAAAGAGAAAAATAAATTAGGCAATAAACATATTCTTACACTCATCGATTTTGAACTTTCATCCACTGTTAAGAGAATGTGGATCATCAACCTGGAAGAGAAAAGACTTCTGATGCATACGCTGGTAGCGCATGGTAAAAATACCGGAGAAGAATTTGCCAACTCATTCAGCAATACTCCACACTCTAACCAGAGCAGTCTTGGCTTTTATATAACCGGGAAAACTTATTATGGCAAACACGGACTTTCATTGCGCCTGCACGGGATGGAGCAAGGTTTTAACGATAAAGCAGAAGACCGTGCTATTGTTTTACACGGGGCAGATTATGTGAGTAGTGATTTCATCAAAAAGAATGGTCGTTTGGGAAGAAGCCAAGGTTGCCCTGCAGTACCTATGGATAGTTATCAAACAATCATACAGCTAATAGCTGATAAAACCTGTATGTTTATTTATCATCCTCAGCCGAATTATAATAAGGAAAGCAAGCTGCAGGATTTTAGCCTCGCAGCAAAGCACATACTGAAACTTCCGCAAGTGGCTACAGTGGCTGATGTGATTCCCGCAGAGCTCTGAGCAAGTTCTGGTCACGTTCGTAAATATCTTTACGGAAATTGATCAATTCGTTCTCATCCATGTAGGCCGTCCAGTAAAGTAAATGAACATTTACGGGTTGTGGCAACATAATTGTTTGAGTTTTTCCGGAAGCAATGGCTGCTTCAATTTTTTTCCTGTCCCACTTCGGATCATCTTTCAACAAATGAGTGGTAAGATCAATAGGTTTTGAAACGCGAATACAGCCTGAACTCAAAGCGCGATCAGTCTTATCAAAAAGGTCTTTACGGTTGGTATCATGCAGGTAAACATTATATGTATTGGGGAACATAAATTTCACTGCACCCAGGGCATTGTGTGTGCCGGGTTCCTGCCTGATCATGTATGGAAAATTTTTAGCAGTGATTGTTAACCAGTCGATTGTGGAGGGATCAACTTCAACTTCTCTGCTGCCACTGCCACTTATTATTTTCATTCTGTTCTTACTTAAATAGCTGATATCTTTTTTAATTGCAGGCAATACATCGTTGGCTAAAATGGTTGGCGGTATCGTCCAGGTAGGATTAAGTACCAGGTAAGTCATTCGGCTGCTGAATACAGGAGTTTTTCTGAATTCCTTACCAACAATAACATCCATCTCCAGCTCTATTTCATTTTTTCTTACAAGCTCTAGTTCAAAATTTGCGATGTTGGTAAGTATGTAATGCTCTCCCAGGTCTTGCGGAAGCCAGCGGCAACGCTCCAGGTTTACAATAAGTTTTTCAATACGGTCATACACAGAAGTATTGAGTATGCTTAAAGTATTCGGACCGATTGCACCATCGGCTGTGAGCCCGTGCCTTCGCTGAAATTTTTTTACGGCCTCTTCCAGTTTTTCATCAAACAACAATTCATTTTGCACTTTATAAATAGGCAGGTCACCCGTACTGCTTAGTCTTTTTCTTAGCGGTAGAATCCGTTCATCTTCCATGCCCGGTTTAAGTGTTTCGCCTGCTGGAATAAGTTGCCAGCCCCCGCTCTTTTCAATGTCACGGTACATAACAAGAGAGCGCTTCAGGCGTTCATAGGCTTTGTATTTTGGTTTCAGATCTTCCAGCGATTGCGAGACACTTCTTTCTTTCAAAGTATTTTCAAGTACGGCAGCCATATCAGCTTCCCTGCGGTCGGCTTTCCATTCTGCATTGAGTGTTTCCGGATTAACCTTCCCTGAAAGCAAATGTGAACCATAAATCAAAAATGCATCACTTAACAAAATATCATATTCTGCCCTTTCAAAGGCAGAACGGTTTTTCATAGCCCGATAGTGTTTTATCATTTCAAGGTGATAATCTTCCGCACGTAAACCCTCAAGATGTGCATTGCTGATAGCCTCCAGAAGTTCATCTACATCTTTCTTTTTGCGCCAGGCCATTTCAAAATTTCTCTGCTCGTAAAATCTGGGTAACACATGTCGGCTAATTACTGCCTCATCGCCAATAACAATGGGTTTTCCAATTACTGCAGCCCTTTCAATAAGTCTCCGCAATTCCTCATTTATCTCATCTTCATTAGTAGCAAAAGACTGAAGGGTAAAGCAATAAATAATTAGCGTTAGAAATTTTAAAGTCTTCATGTGTTTTGTGTTTAATTACTTAATCAAAACAATTGCCGGTAACTGTAATCAATTACTTGGTATTGTATTTTTCACTTATGGAATTTTAAGATAAAAAAATCAGTATAATATTCAAACCGTTTTTTTACTGTGTAAATATTTTATTTAACAAACTGAGAATGAATTACTCTTGAAATCATATTATTTAATGTTGGCAAGAGTTGAAAAAGTAAAGTTGCCGAGGCACTTAGCATAACTGTTACACTTTACTTACCTTGGTTGCTTAATATTAAGCATGAACAACAGATTATATCTTCTTTCATTGGTAGCGGCCATGGCCGGCTTTTTATTTGGCTTTGATACAGTTGTGATATCAGGCGCCAATTTGCCAATTAAAAAACTTTGGGATACCTCGCCATTATTTCACGGCTTCTTCATCATGTCAATGGCTTTGTGGGGTACAGTTGTGGGAGCTTTGTTTGGCGGCAAGCCCACAGAAAAATACGGCAGAAAAATTATTTTGATCTGGATTGGCGCTTTGTATTCACTCAGCGCATTGGGTTCAGCTTTAGCAACTGATCCTTACACGTTTTCACTCTTCAGGTTTATTGGTGGTGTTGGCGTTGGCGTTTCTTCCATTGTTGCTCCAACTTATATCGCAGAAATTTCAACTGCAAAACTCAGAGGAAGATTGGTAGGTTTATACCAATTCAATATTGTGTTTGGAATACTCATTGCCTTTATTTCAAATTATCTGCTAAAAGGTTTTGGCGGAGAAGCAGACTGGCGATGGATGCTGGGTGTAGAAGCTATTCCTGCAGTGATATACACGCTGCTTGCATTGAGAATTCCCGAGAGTCCGCGATGGCTGATCAGCAAAAAAAATGATGTTGACAAAGCAAAAAGTATTTTTGAATACATCGGCCAAACAAATGTGGATGAGGAAATCAAAATTATTCAATTGGCAAAAGCAGAAGCAATACCTAAAGGCAAGCCGGCACAATTATTTAGTGCCAGGTTTTTTAAACCCATTAGTCTATCATTTTTTATTGCCTTCTTTAATCAGTGGAGTGGTATCAATTTTATTTTGTACTACGCACCAGAAATTTTGGAGCGAGCAGGTTTAGCAGCGAAAGAATCTTTATTCAATTCAATTTCAATTGGCGGCATCAACCTTATCTTCACTTTTGTGGGATTGTATTTTATTGATCGAACAGGCAGAAAAAATCTTTTGATCATTGGTTCATTAGGTTACATCATCAGCTTGGCCATGGTAGCCGGTGCATTTTATTTTTCGCTTAGTTCAACATTTCTCATGACTTTCCTGCTCATGTTTATTGCTGCGCATGCCATGGGGCAGGGTGCAGTAATATGGGTATTTATTTCTGAAATTTTTCCTAATGATATGCGTGCACTGGGGCAGTCATTTGGAGTAAGTGTACATTGGGTCTTTGCTGCACTGATTACTTTTATTACTCCGTTTTTCTTAGATGAAACACGTGGACTGTTGCGCAATGATCCCTGGATAATTTTTACTTTCTTCTCTGTAATGATGGTTTTGCAACTTCTCTGGGTAATTTTCAAATTTCCTGAAACCAAAGGAGTGTCATTGGAAGAGATTCAAAAACGCCTGGGCATTGGTTAATCTGATTTTCTACTTAACCATATGCCTGCCAGATAAGCGCTGGGCAGGTAAGCAAGTGTAAGGTCGGTAATGTTAAACCATAAAGGAGATGGTAAAATACTAACCATGTATGCGCCAGCGGCTAAAAAGTAGATACCGATAATCATGGCAAAAACCATTTTTCTTTTCACCGCAATTAATACTGCCAAACATGCGCCAGCAAAGGTACCTGATGCGTGTGCCAGAAATGGCATAACAAAATGTTTGAACTCGAAGAGGGGCATGGCTGCCTGAAGACCTTCAGGTGTGCTGGTATCAGTTCCTGCAGGCGCAGGTACGATGATACTGCCCAGCATGATGATGCCCATATTAATTATTCCGCCACCTAAGATGCCGGCAATAACGGCCAGGATATTTCTAAGAATTGGATGCATTTTGTAGGGTTAAGGCTAAGAAACTGAAAGCTAAAGGTATTGATTTTTTACATACAATCGCTCACCACATGGCGAGTGATAAATATTTTCAATGCCTCTGGCTGTATTAATTTGATTACCGTCACTCGGCTGGTGCCGAGCGACTGAATAGGTTCATTTTATTCGAAAATGAAATTATTACAATAATTTTTCATATCACCCAGGTTTTGATGTTTTTCAAAATCAAATTCATTAAGGGGTCTATACGTGTTCCCATGAATGAATTTACAGGTATATCCTAAATCTGTCAGAAAGTTTATTGTATTTGTTACACCATTTTTACCAACATGTCGATCTTCAATTTCAACAATAATTTTAGGTTTACTATTTCGCAATGTATTTATGCCTCCCTTAAATATTCTTAATTCATTCCCTTCTACATCTATCTTTAGGAATGCAGGTATAATTTGATGTTTTGAACAGTAATTGTCTAATGTGTCTGTATTTACCTTTTCGGTGTGTGATAGCTCTTCAATAATTTTTTCAGAAGCAATAGTTGCCCCCGGAGAAGAAAAATTCCCTTTTTTATGACCTGGCACAAATAAAGTGGTTTCAGACTTAACATCAGACAAGGCAAGCTGCTCAATAATTACATTTTTCCATTTATATATTTTGCTTAACTGATTTAGATATTGAAATAAGTTCGATTGCGGTTCAAAAGCAAATACTTTTCCTGTACCACCGGTACGTTTAAGCATAAAGTAGAGATAACCACCCTTATGTGCTCCGATGTCTAGCACTGTATCACCTGCTTTTATATTATTAATCAGATAATGAATTCCGCCAACATCATTTTTATTTTTATAGCGTAATGCCCGATAGTGAAATTTTAATTTTTCAATTAGATCCATTTTATGTTAATTTATTTTGATTGCATACACTTGTCAGAAAGTTACGTCTAACTTATTGATATTTTTTATATAGCACGTTGAAAAAAGTTTCTGATCTGAAATTTCATGATCAATCACTCGCCTCCAGGCGAGTGATGAATATCTTTATGCCTCTGGCAAAATTAGTTTGACTTTAGTCACTAGGCTGGAGCCGAGCGAAGGGATGTAATTTTTGCGGTACAATTTATTAATCATCTATCTTTTAGCCATATCAACCTCACAAGCTTATAACCAGCATTGTCATATTTTTTCAAATCCTTCCGATTAAATGGATAAAAATTGCATAAGCCAAAATAGGCTACGGTAATCTCAGCAAAGTATTCAAACTCATCAGTGCCTGCATATGCTGGTACTTCACTTTCATAATTACCATCTCCATGATGATAACGAACACTTTGATAAAGATTTTTTTGCATAGCCTTTTCATAAGTATTTTTAATCAGCACTTTATCTGCTTCTGATAATCTATTATGAAAAGCATGTGTCATCTCATGCATGACAACATAAGGTTGATTTTGATTTCGGTAAGCCATGTAATTTTTTATGTTGGAAATCTCCATCTGATTTGTTTTTTCAAGAATATATCCATTTTGAATAAGCCAGTCTTCATTGTTGTGAACTTGTAAACTATGATGACCTGTATCCCAATCGATAAAAATACGAACTGTCCTTAATGAATCTAACGCAGATTTAGTCATTTTAAATTTTGTAATTTTCAATAGATCTTTCTTCAATTGCATTAATGCAGAATCAGTTGTTTGTTGATAGTCATATAATGCAGACTTATTAATTAATACTTCAAATCCATGTAACTGATGACTTATATATTCATCTGGAACAGTCTGACTCAGGAGGATCTTATTGTTCAATATTTTTCTTACAAGTGGCATCCATCGTTCATCTTCATAAAGATTCTCAAAGCTCTTATTGCCAATAGCATTACGAATAGTATAAAAGCTGCCTTCATCTGCTAATTGATTGAGGTAATAGAAGCAGCTATCTAAATTGCCGGCATTATTCCATAAATATGCAGCTATATACCTGTTAAACAGTGTTCCGCGGCCTTCATATTTTTTAAATACAGCATCATAATGTAATGCCGCTGCTTTAAAATTCTTATGAATAATCATGGAATCAGCTAGAGATATATCTTCATAGTATACATCTGGAAGGGCCTGACCTTGTATCAGGTTATTACAACAAATCAGGAATAGAATAAATACAACTGTTCGCAGTTTACTACTTTGATTCATAGCAAAAAATAAAATGAAGTAAATGACAATGCCTCTGGCAAAATTAATTTGATTACCGTCACTCGGCTGGAGCCGAGCGACTGAAGGGAGATATACTTAGCTTTGTTCGAAAAAATCTTCATCAAGTTGTTTTACATCATATGATTGACGCACTTGCACACCTACATTAAATTCATGCATTAAGCTAACAAGTTTGTTTCCATCAATTAATATAATTTTGTGATGGGCATTTTTCGCTTTTTCTTCAGCACCTTTATCAAACATTGATGTAGTGACAAATACACCTTTATTTGTATCGCCACTCATTGCCCCAATAAAATTTCTAATATCTTTCTCTCTTACTTTATTTTCTGTAAATCGTTTAGCCTGTATATATATTTTGTCAAGACCTAGTTTGTCTTCATTAATAATACCGTCAATTCCTCCATCTGAAGACTTACTAGTTTCGATAAAATCGCCATATCCCATCTTTTTCAATAGAATAAGTATTACCTTCTCAAAGTAATACGGATCTAATGTTTTTAATTTTTCAAGTAAATCATTTTTGACTTCAGCTTCTATTTGCGAAAAGCCTTTATCAATTAGGTCTTGGGGGGATGCATTTTTTATCTCCTCTGTATCTGAAATTCTCTTTTCTTGTTTAGATTTTTCCTCAGTATAGAAGTTAAATAGATTTGAGTTCTCCTCTAAATCCTTAAGTGTTAAACTTTCTTTATTACTTAATCCTTTTTCTGTTATTTGAACATATCCTCTTTCTGGATATGTGATGTATCCACCTTTTTTAAGATAGGATTTACCCCAAGCTATTCTATTTAGTATTAGAGTTTCTCCCGACTTGGTTTTTTCATTTAATAACTCTTCTGGTAAATGGGAATAGTATTTTTCAATAACAAACCTTTGTAGATCTCTTGTATGGATCACTTCCTTATTACTTAGAATATCTAAGATAGGAGCAAATGTCTCGTGAAATTTTGGAATAGTAGCTTCTTTCATTGCGTACCGAGTTTACAACTCCCTTACCCAAATATTTCTATAACTCACCTTACCATCTCTATGGTCTTGTAATTGCAAAGCAGCTTTACCGTGTGCTTTGTAAACAGGCAAGCCAATGTATTCTGTAGGGCCCCAGATTTCTGCATTGTTTTGTATCAGCACACCATTGTGCAGTATGGTAACACGTGCGGGAGAAATTACCCGGCCACTTTCGCCAAAACGCGGAGCGGTATAGATAATATCATAGCTCTGCCACTCACCGGGTTTGCGCGCGGCATTTACCAGAGGTGTATGTTGCTTGTAAACAGAACCTGCTTGTCCGTTAGGGTAAGTTTCATTTTCGTAACTGTCCAGCACCTGTATTTCATAACGCTCCTGTAAAAAAATTCCGCTGTTACCACGGCTCTGGCTTTGTCCGCTTATTTCTGCCGGTGAGCGCCACTCAATATGCAATTGCATGTCACCAAAAACTTGTTTGGTTTTGATATCGCCTTTACCAAGTACAACAGTTACTGCCCCATCTTTAACTTCCCACTCTGCCGCCTTGCCATCCAGGGTAGTCCATGCATCCAGATTTTTTCCATCAAACAGAATGATGGCATCAGAAGGAGGCTCACCCGCATTTTTTCCGGGCGTGATTACAGGTGGCTTAATATCCCAGACTTCAGTAACTGTAGGATCTTTTCTTTGTGCCATGCATGAGATGCTGATAAGGGCAAGCACAGGCAAAACAAATTTTTTCATAGCAAATTATTTTTGATGGGTAACTAAGGTAGGCTTTTTAGTACCCTTATCAAAGGAGAAAATTAATTTTCAATACCTGTTTAAAATATGTACACTTTAATGTGAGTGCGTAGCAGGAACTTTCAAAAGCACCAGATTACGTCATTGCGAGCTCCGTAAAATAACTTGGGGCTTAAGAACATAACATGGAGCGAAGCAATCTTTTTATAGGCAGCCCTTGAATCACAAGAGATTGCTTCGTCACATGTTATTGCTATTAATTTGAGAGATGATCTACGTTCCTCGCAATGACGTAAAACAAAAAACTGTTCATTGCAATGACGTAAATTTGTTGAATCTGCATAAAGCAGGATATATCTTATTCTGCCACTACAATAGCAATCTTATCCCCTTTGGCATTCACCGCCAAGCGCGTCATGCTTTTCAAATTGTAATCCTGCAGGCCGGCAATTTTTTTCCATTGCTTGTCAGCAAAAGGATCACACTGGAAAAGTTCAGTGCCTTTGCCCATCAGAATTTTTCTATCGGGTGTCCAGGCTAAATCTTCGCTTCCTGCGAGTGTAGCAACTAATGCTTTTGATTGTTGACTTTGCGGATCCCAGCTCATGATCATCCAGTTATTCTCATCTGCTTTGCTGATGTAAGAAAATTTATTTTCGCCTGGTATTTTATGCAGCGATCTGCCTATGCCTGCCGCCATTATTTCCTGCTCGCCTGTTTTGAGATTTATGAATTGTAAAGTTTGCGGACGACCCAGCACAAAGGCCAGCAGTTGATCTTTGTTAATCCATACATGATAGCCAATCACCAATTCATCTACAACAATTTGAGGAGCTCCTCCTTTTGCTGGATATTTCCATAACAATTGTCTTCCGTTTTTTTCAAGAATGATGGTAGAGATAAATTTACCATCGGGTGTAAGTGTTGGAGAATACTCACTACCTGCACTGTTGGTAATATTTGTGTGCTGACCTGATTTAATATCATAACGAATGATATCCGTTTGTTCATAGGCCTGTATGCCGGCATACAAAATACTCTTACCATTTGGGCTAAAGAATGGCTGATTGTCATAGCCCGGGTTGGCTGAAATATTTTTCGGATTGCTCAATTGATAAAGTCCTTCTTGCTTACTGAGATCAAAGAGGTAAACCTCACTGCCGGGTTGGGCAATACTTCCCATAGGTAATATGAAACAAACAAAGAGGCAGAGCACCTTAGTGACTTTGTGTCTCCCGATTAATTTCGGGAGTGGCATATAATGAATGATTTTCCCGGCCACCAGGGCAGGAAGACACAAAGAATTTATAGCAAGGTTTAACATGACTAAGAAAATTTATTCATGAATTAAGTTTAGCTAGAGCGCGCACAGGAAAAGTGCCTAGGCCTCTGAATTTAGGAGGAATGGCGCTGAACAAAAAATTTTCATTAGGCAAAGCTTTGAGATTGCACATGTGCTCAACAATTAAAACTTCATTGCCTAACAAAATACTGTGTACAGGCCGGCTGTTAGCTCGCGTATCATCTATATTATGTGAATCAATACCTACCAGTTTGGCGCCAGCTTCAACAAGATATTTCGCAGCAGCTTCTGTTAGAAAAGGATGATTGTCGAAATACATTTCCGTGTTCCAGTACTCATCCCAGTTGGTGTTGATGAGTAAGGCTTTTCCGCTCACATCCAAACCCGTAAAATATTTTTCATCAATGGCCATGTGTTGCCGATGATCAGCACGAATAACTATTCCGGGTAAATCTGTGAACTGTTCAAGTGTTATAGCGGCAAGATCTTTACCATCAGCATAACGGTGAAAGGGGCAATCGATATAGGTGCCCGTATTGGCTACCATTTCAATTTTACCTATTTGAAATTCGGTGCCTTTGCTATAAAATTTTTTAGATTCCTCTCTGCTCAGGTAATCGCAAATGACAGGCGCGGGCAAGCCTTTATACGTAAGTGTGCCATGTTCAATTACATGGCTTAAGTCAATCAACACAGCTTATTTCAAATATATGTACCCAAATTACTTACGTGCTGATTTCAGCTTGATGACAACTACGCCATGCTCACCGCGTTCACCAAATCTATCCGTAGCCGTCTTACCTTTTAGTACTTCTATGGATTGGATATTATCCGGATCAATATCTCCCAACTCAGTTTTAAAGTATTGGGTTCCTTCTACAATAAACAGCGGTCCTTCCGGAAATAATTCTGACAGATTATTGCTGTCTACCTGTAAAAAATCTATTCCCTTCTCAACAGTAAATGATTTCATTTGAACGATAAGTAGACCAGCTTTGGCTTTTTTGCCGTACAGTTTTTTTGCATCTGCACCTTTGATCACTTCAATTGATTCAATAAGATCCGGTTTTATTTTTTCAAGTTCTGCAACACTTGACTCATTACCATTGAGGATGATGAGTACATCATCGCTCTTAACTTTGATTTGGGCATAACTTGTGATAGCTGCTATCATCAATACACCAATACTTAATATAATTTTTTTCATCTTGAAATTATTAAGTTAACAATCCGGCTACTTCGTTCCAGTTAACCACATTCCACCAATTGGCAATGTATTCGTTTCGTTTGTTCTGATACTTCAGGTAATAGGCATGTTCCCAAACATCAAGCGCTAAAAGCGGTTTGCCTTTTAATTCAGATACATCCATTAAAGGATTATCCTGGTTAGGAGTAGAACCTATCACCAATTTTCCATCTTGCTCCACTAACCATGCCCAACCTGATCCGAAGCGCGACATGGCAGCTTGTGTAAATTGTGATTTGAATTCATCAAATGATCCGAATGCATTGTTAATGGCTTCTGCCAATTTACCTTCGGGATTTGTATTGCCTTCTGCCTGCATAATCTTCCAGAAAAAATTATGATTCCAGGCGCCACCTGCATTGTTGCGCGCCTTCATTGAATATGCAGAAATATTTTTCAGCAAGTCTGTTTCTGAACTTGCTGTAATCCTTTCTTCTGCGATGGCATCATTTATATTTTTTACATAAGCAGCATGATGTTTGCTGAAATGAATTTCCATTGTTGCAGCATCAATATAAGGCTCAAGCGCATCGTACGCATAAGGCAATGCCGGCTGATTAATTAATAGAGAGGAAATTGCCGATGTAGCTTCTTCATTTGCAGATTCATTGCTGCGTGTACTGCAGGCGCTATTTAAAAATGCAGGCACACCTATACTGGTAATAATGCCTGCCTTAATACTATTCTTCACAAAAGTTCTACGGTTGCTTCTCTTCATTGCAGTGATTTTTTTTGAGATTTACTTTAATAACTGCATCTGTAAATTTAATGTTTTTTTTTAGCTTGCAGCGCATGTTAAAGCATTGATTATGAGTGATATTCTTTATGATGAAGTACCCTCGCTTGATCTGAGGGATTTTACAGAGGGTAATGAGGCAGCACGAAAGAAATTCGTGGCTGATTTAGGGGCAGCCTACCATAACATTGGCTTTGTAGCCATTAAGGGGCATTATCTGAAAGACGAAACAAGCAAACAACTTTATGATGCCATCAAAAAATTTTTCGCATTGCCTGATGAAATAAAGCAGCGATATGAAATTCCCAGTTTGGCCGGACAGCGCGGGTATATCAGCAAAGGAAAAGAACACGCCAAAGGCAGAAACACCGGTGACCTCAAAGAATTTTATCATGTGGGCCAGGAAGTAACAGATGGTGATCCTATTAAATCTGAGTATCCTGATAATGTTTGGCCACAGGAAGTAGTAGAATTTAAAAATCTTGCGCTTGAAGCATACAGAAGTCTGGAACGCACTGGTGTAGAAATGCTGAGAGCCATTGCCATTTACCTGGGCTTACCAGAAAATTACTTTGACGATAAAGTAAAGAACGGCAACAGTATTTTAAGACCTATACATTATTTCCCAATTGAAAACCCAGAGGCCATTCCCGCTGATGCCGTGCGCGCTGCTGAGCATGGAGATATCAACCTGATTACACTATTGATGGGCGCCAGCGCAGATGGATTACAGGTGTTGAGAAGAGACGGTAAATGGATTCCGATTACAGCCCTGCCAGAACAACTGGTAGTTAACGTTGGAGACATGCTGGAACGCCATACTAACAAAAAATTGAAATCAACCATACATCGGGTAGTTAATCCTCCACGTGAATTAATGCATACTTCAAGGTTTTCAATTCCTTTCTTTATGCATCCAAGATCTGAAATGGATTTAACATGTCTCGCATCTTGTGTTGATGAGCAAAATCCAAAACTTTTTGATGACATTACCGCAGGCGAATTTTTAGAGCAACGCCTGGCAGAGATAGGTTTGAAAAAGAAATGATCAACTGAACAATTGTTCAAGCGAGTTAGATATTACATTTTTTTAAAAGATGTGCTCTTGCTGGCGCTCAGCAGTTTTGGCGGGCCCCAAGCGCACATTGCACATTTTTTGCGTGTGCTTGTAATTAAACGCGCCTATCTTTCAGAAGCCGACCTCATTGAACTGAATGCACTCTGCAATATTTTGCCGGGGCCAACTTCAACACAAACCATCACAGCTGTTGGCTTTAGAATTGGCGGACCAAAACTGGCCTTTCTTACCCTGCTTGTATGGATGTTGCCCGCAGTAGCCATTATGACAACCGCGGGGATCATCATGTCAAACATTCATGAAAAGGATTTATCTATTGCCTTCACCAAATTTATTCAGCCCATGGCTGTGGGTTTTGTTGCGTATGCTGCTTACATGATCAGCATGAGAACAGTGAATACAAGAACAGGTGTATGGCTGATGATTTTTGCAGGGGTTGTTTCTTATTTTGTTCGCACGCCATTTGTGTTTCCTGTGATATTATTATTGGCCGGATTAACCACTGCTTTAAAATATAAAACGCAGCCAAAGGAAAAGAAAAGCCGGCTTGAGGTACAATGGGGTAATTTCATTTTGTGGGCCGGGGTATTGCTGGCAGCTGCAGCATTGGGAGCTATAACAAAGGCATTGCCCATAAG
>DAOLDI010000020.1:0-12863 GCA_035327445.1 Cyclobacteriaceae bacterium
AATGCCTGATCGGGCTTTTGATGTAGGCATAGCCGAGCAGCATGCGGTAACTTTTTCGGCAGGCTTGGCTACACAAGGTTTGGTGCCCTTCTGCAATATCTATAGTTCATTTATGCAGCGTGCCTATGACCAGGTTATACATGATGTATGTATTCAGAATTTGCCTGTGAACTTCTGTCTTGACAGGGCCGGTTTTGCAGGTGCTGATGGGCCAACCCACCATGGTGCTTATGATATCGCATATATGAGGTGCATACCCAATATGATTGTGGCATCGCCTATGAATGAAGAGGAATTACGTAATCTCATGTACACCGCTCAATTACCCAGAGATGAGCAAGCATTTACAATCAGATATCCGAGAGGAAATGGGGTAATGCCTGATTGGAGAAAGCCTTTTACTGAAATAGAAATAGGTAAAGGCAGAATGATAAAGGAAGGGGAATCACTTGCAATTCTTACAATCGGTCATATTGGTAATTATGCCGTTGAAGTCTGCGAGAAGCTTGGTAAGAAAGGTATTGATATCGCGCACTTTGATATGCGTTTTATAAAGCCCATTGATGAAGAATTGCTACACCATGTTTTTGAAAGATATGCCAAGATTATAACTGTTGAAGACGGCTGCATACAAGGGGGCTTCGGAAGTGCTGTATTGGAATTTATGGCCGATCATAATTATAAGGCTGAAGTAAAACGCCTGGGTATACCCGACAGAATTGTTGAACATGGTGAGCAGATAGAGCTACATCGTGAGTGTGGCTTTGATCCGCAAGGCATTGAGAAGGCCGTAGTTGAAATGCTAGAGCCGGCAGCCAAATTCGTTTAATGCCATCATTACATTTTAAAGTTTATGGGGAAGGCAAGTCAGTTGTATTTCTTCATGGCTTTGGCTTAAATCATACCATGTGGCTTCCATTAGCCAATAAACTCAAAGATAGTTTTAAGCTTTATTTAATTGACTTGCCTGGATTTGGGCAGAGCCCATTGCCTAATCATGATTTTGAAATACATCATATAGCTGAAATACTGAATAATTTTCTCTTAACTGAAGGTATTGAGCAGTTTTCACTGGTAGGGCATTCTTTAGGTGGTTACGTAGCTTTGGCAATGATTGAAGCAAGGCCAGTTGGTGTTGATAAACTCGTTATGTTTCATTCAACTGCCACTGCCGATACAGAAGAGAAAAAGCATAACAGGAATAAGACTATTACATTTTTACAAAAACATGGGGGTGAGAAATTTTTAGCTTCTTTTATTCCATCCCTTTTTGCAAAGCAGGACCCTAAGCTTATCGAAGAAATTTTGTTAGAAGCAAAGGACATATCTACAGACTCATTGCTGGCCTATACCAAAGCCATGAGAGATAGGCCCGACAGGCAAGAATTCCTTAAGCTTCCAAGAAAGGTACATTTTATTGGGGGAGCTCAAGATCCGATACTTCCATCAAAACTACTTGAAAATCAATCACATAGAATAATTAATGGTTCATTTTCATTATTTCAGGACACAGGACATATGGGAATGTTGGAAGCACCCGAACTGGCTGCAGCAATTTTAAAGCAGGCCCTAGCTAGCTGAAATACCATAAAATTGATTTTAATTGCATTTACTTTGTATGATAAGTGGTGACATTTCCTTGTATATTTGAATATATAAGCATAATTTGTGTTGCTAAATTTGATTTGAACTGTGGGGTGGCATTATTAATTGAATCAGGTTTTAATATATTTGTTAATTACTACACCTAATAATAAACGGAAAGGCCATGGAAGAAGCTCTACCCAACTACAATGACTGGAACAATCTGGCAATGCAATTAACCCTCGTGTTAGCGGGTTTGTCAGTGTTGATTGTTTTAGGCCACATTATTAAACTATCTATTACTAAGGATCCTAAGAACAAGTACGAATACATTAATAAGAGTGAAATAAACGTACTTTGGACCGCCTCAATTTTTCTGATTATTGCAGGAGCCTTTTATGGTAATTCTCATATTGTTGAACTGCTTACCCCGCTTTGGCTTTTTGTTAGAATATTTTTGACAGTAAGTTTTGGACTCATAGCGGCTTTCTTTTTGCAGAACTATCTTAAGTTTTACTATCCCTTTTATGTTGAGAAGCGTTTAAAGGCTTTGCGTTATAGGCCAAGGATTTCTCCCAAATCAGGGAAACCAATGAAGTTGCTTAGCGAAGAAGAAGAAGATGCTTACCTGGATGAAGGTATGCAAGCTGAAGAAAACGTATTCTCAGTTGACTACGATGTTTGGTTAGATGAAGAAACCGGGTTTACCAAGATTGAGAAGTATGCCGGTCACTTGCATGCTGAGCAATGCCCTGAGTGTAACTATCAAACATTTAAGGTAATCAAAGAAGAAGTAGTAAGACCCGCTACAACTACAGAACAAGGAGAATTACTTAAGCATTATACATGCGGTTACTGTGGGCACAAAGCACGTAAGACTGTTATTCTGAAAGTTCAAAACAAACTTGAAGAATCAACCGCAACTGCTTAATATAGACTTTAAGATATTGAATAATAAAGCCCCGAAAGGGGCTTTATTATTTTATACGAAGTTTAATCTGGTCGGAATAAAAATTCATTCTGCTGTGGGATGTATCAAGCTGCGATATCCTTTCAATGAGGTCAAGCTTGTGGTTGTAAAACACTTCGAAGTAAGTACCATCAAGCAGATAAAGATTGACTTTGTATCCGTAATAACGAATTGCCATCACGAAACTTCCGTGCTCATAAAGTGCTTTTATCTTTTCGGTTAATGAAAATTTATTAAACTCCGCGCTTGTCATCACAAGATAAATTTAATGAAAACCAATGCGGATGAAAAATCCCTTGCTTTACTTTAATTTTTCACTGAGAAAATCAATAGATCTTTTCCATGCCAACTTTGCTGCTTCTTCATTATATCTCGCTTCTGAAGTATCATTATGAAAGGCGTGCTGCATTCCTGCGTACATAAAAGATTCAAACGTGACTCCATTTTTAAGAAGTGCTTCTTCGTACGCTTCTCTGCCCGCATTAACACGCTCATCCATTTCTGCATAATGAAACATCATGGCGGCTTTAATTTTTGGCACATCTTCTATGGCGGCTTGTCTGCCATAAAAAGGTATTGCAGCCTTTAATGTGCCCATATTTACAGCCAGGTTGTTTGCCATGGCTCCGCCCCAGCAAAACCCTATACATCCTATAGCATGGCTAAAATCGTTTCTTGTTGATAAATATTCACCCGCTTTGGCAAAGTTGTTAATGGTTTGTTGTCCGTCTAGTTTAGCGAACATGCCTCTTGCTTCATCCGCATCTTGCGGTGTTCCTCCAAATACAGAAAGCGCATCAGGTGCAATAGCTATGAAGCCCTCAAGTGCTACTCTGCGGGTTACGTCCTCGATGTGTGGATTTAAACCCCGGTTTTCATGAATAATAATTACACCAGGCAGTTTAGCAGCCCCTTTTGGCTGGGCCAGGTAGGCGCGCATTTCTACACCATCTCCTGCGTATTTGATATATCCTGTTTCGAGTCTGCCATCAATAGCTGAAACTGCGGCAGCCTTTGCATAATTGGTTTCGAGTAATGGCAATATGCTCATGGCAGCAGCTGTGCTGCCTGTTAAGATGCTCAGTTTTTTGATAAACGCTTTTCTTGATAAGGGCTTATGCGTGTATTCATCAAACAGATTTATAATACGTTGATCCATAGTTTTAAATTTTATCTGATTTAAACAGATGTTTTGAACTTTACGAGTGAGATTACTTGAATGGCTAAAAATGAAAAAAGCTTCCGTTTAGGAAGCTTTTAAGGGTGAAAGACGGGACTCGAACCCGCGACCCCCAGAACCACAATCTGGTGCTCTAACCAACTGAGCTACATCCACCGTTTAGGGAGAGCAAATTTAGACAGGCTCTTCTAATTAACAAAAAATGTTTAGGAGCGTTCAAAACTTAAGCGTTCACCGCGAATTGACTCAGCAATTTGGCCATCCTCATAGGCTAACTGCCCGCTTACAAAGGTGTGGGTAACCGATGACTGAAAAGTTTGGCCTTCAAAAGGTGACCAGCCGCATTTGGCAAGAATATTTTCTTTTTTTACTGCCCAGGGTTTATGCTCATCCACTAAAACCAAATCGGCAAAGTAACCTTCCCGAATAAAGCCCCTGTCTTTGATGCGAAAAAGTATAGCCGGGTTATGACACATTTTTTCTATAATACGTTCCAATGAAATTTTACCCTGATGATGCATTTCCAGCATGGCAACTAAAGTATGCTGAATTAAGGGGCCACCTGATGGGGCCTTGGTATACACATTTTGTTTTTCTTCTAAGGTATGCGGAGCATGATCTGTTGCAATAACATCTATACGATCATCAAGCACAGCCTGAAAAATAGCTTCACGGTCGGCTGCAGTTTTAACAGCCGGGTTCCATTTGATAAGTGTGCCCAGTCTTTGATAATCATCATCACTAAACCATAAATGATGTATGCAGGCTTCGGATGTAATTTTCTTTTTCTGTAGCTGAATGGTATTATCAAATAATGCCAGCTCTTTAGCTGTAGAAATATGAAGTATGTGCAAACGTGTGCCGTATTGTTTGGCTAATTCCACTGCATGCGATGAACTTTTGTAACAAGCTTCTTCACTTCTGATGAGTGGGTGATATTGTATGGGAATATCCTCTCCATATTTGTTGATATAAGCTTGTGTATTTGATTTGATGGTTTCCTCATCTTCGCAATGTGTGGCAATTAGCATCTCTACATTTTGGAATAAATGATTTAATGCGCGTTCATCATCAACCAGCAGATTGCCGGTTGATGAACCCATGAAGATTTTTAGTCCACAAACTTTTTCAGCATTGGTGCGCATCACTTCATCATAATTATCATTTGAAGCGCCCATGAAGAAAGAGTAATTTGCTAAAGAAGTTTTCGCTGCAATCTGATATTTTTCTTCAAGCAACTCCTGCGTAAGCGCAGGCGGATAGGTGTTGGGCATTTCCATGAAGGATGTAACCCCACCGGCAACAGCAGCTCTTGATTCGGTATGAATGTTGGCTTTGTGTGTGAGCCCGGGTTCACGAAAATGCACCTGGTCATCAATTACTCCGGGTAATAAAAGTTTACCTTCGGCATCAATCACTTTGTTAGCACGCGCTGCACTGATTTGCTCATCAATTCTTTCTATGCGCTGGTCTTTGATGAGCACATCTGCTGTAAAGCGCTTACCTTCATTAACTATATTTGCATTGCTTATTAAAATCCGCATAATTCTGATGGGGCTAAGATGTCGAAAAGTATAACAAGTTTTGAAGATTTTAAACTCAACCGGCAATTGTTAAATGCGGTAGCCGATATGGGCTTTGGTACACCCACGCCCATACAGCATAAATGCATACCGGCAGCACTTGGGGGCGGTCAAATTATTGGCATTGCGCAAACAGGTACAGGTAAAACAGCAGCTTATATCTTGCCATTGCTGATGAAGCTGAAGTACGCGCAATTAAATGAACCCCGGGCACTTATCTTGGCTCCCACCAAAGAACTGGTGCTGCAAATTGAAGAACATGCCAAGGCTTTGGCTAAGTACACTGATTTAAGAATTCTCGGCATTTATGGAGGCATTGGCCCCAAAACGCAGATTGAGATAATTCAAAATGGTGTTGATATTATCATAGCTACACCCGGCCGTTTTATGGAAATCTATCTGAAAGAAGAACTGCCCACCAAGCAAATCAAAACCCTGGTTATTGATGAAGCTGATAAGATGATGGACATGGGCTTTATGCAGCAGCTCAGAAAAATTCTGGAGGTGATTCCGCGCAAGCGACAAAATCTTTTGTTCTCGGCTACTTTTCATCCGAAAGTAGAGCGCCTCTCCGAAGAGTTTCTCGAATTCCCTGTTCGCATTGAGATTACACCACAGGCTACACCGGTGGAGACGGTTACGCAAGTGCTTTATCATGTACCCAACATCAAAACCAAAATCAATTTGCTGGAATATTTTCTAAGCAAACAAGAATTTGAAAAGGTGATGATTTTTGCGCGCACCAAAAGCATTGCCGATGATGTGTTCAGTTTTGTTGAGCGCAAGCATTTAGGGCCTGTGCGGGTGATTCATTCCAACAAAGGACAGAATGCACGCATCAATGCTATGAATGAATTCAAGGAAGGTAATTTACGCGTGCTGGTTTCAACAGATGTATCGGCAAGGGGTATTGATGTAAGCGATGTAAGTCATGTTATCAATTTTGATGTGCCTTTGGTTTATGAAGATTATGTACATCGCATTGGTCGCACAGGCAGGGCGATGAAGGAAGGAGCTGCAATTACATTTGCTAATGAAGCTGAGTTGTATCACATCCAAAAGATTGAGAAGATTATTCGCCAGCAAATCCCAGTAATTGAAATTCCATCAGCAGTAGAAATTACTAAAACGCCATTCGAAGAGAAACAAGATATGGCCAGGCAAATCGATATTCAAAAGCGCAGAGAGAACCCTGAGTTCAAGGGCGCATTTCATGAAAAGAAACAGCCACCTAAAAAACAAAAAAGGCGCAGATGATGCGCCTTTTTTTATAGCTTAATTGCTAATTATCCATTCATCGAAATCAGGAACTCTTCGTTGTTGCGGGTTCCTTTCATTTTGCTTTGCAGGAATTCCATCGCTTCGTTAGAGTTCATATCGCTCATAAACTTGCGCAATATCCATACACGTTGAAGCTCTTCTTCTTTCATGAGTAAGTCTTCACGTCTTGTGCCTGAAGCCGGAACATCAATAGCAGGGTAAACACGCTTGTTGGAAAGCTTGCGGTCAAGCACCAATTCCATATTACCTGTTCCTTTAAATTCTTCAAAAATCACTTCATCCATTTTTGAGCCTGTATCAATCAATGCAGTTGCAATAATGGTTAATGAACCACCATTTTCTACATTTCTGGCTGCACCGAAGAAGCGTTTGGGTTTGTGCAGGGCGTTGGCATCAACACCACCAGATAAAATTTTACCTGATGAAGGCACAACTGTATTATAAGCACGGGCTAATCGTGTAATAGAGTCTAATAAAATCACCACATCGTGACCGCACTCTACCATGCGCTTGGCTTTCTCCAATACAATGCTGGCAACTTTTACGTGTCTTTCAGCCTGCTCATCAAAAGTTGAAGCAATTACTTCACCTTTAACACTTCTCGCCATGTCGGTTACTTCTTCAGGGCGTTCATCTATCAGCAATACAATAAGATAAACCTCAGGATGGTTTTCGGCAATGGCATTGGCAATTTGTTGCAACAATACTGTCTTACCGGTTTTAGGCTGAGCCACAATCATGCCGCGCTGACCTTTACCAATCGGGGCAAAGAGGTCGAGAATACGGGTTGACATGTTGGTAGGTGTGGTGCTGAGCCTGAGTTTCTCCTCAGGAAAAAGCGGAGTAAGGTATTCAAATGAAACACGGTCGCGGATTTCTTCAGTGGTCTTTCCGTTTACGGTTTCAACTCTTAATAATGCAAAATATTTTTCCCCCTCTTTTGGCGGACGAATTTGTCCGCGCACGGTATCACCGGTCTTTAATCCGAAGAGTTTAATCTGAGAGGGCGATACATAAATATCATCGGGGCTTGCCAGGTAGTTGTAATCAGAAGAGCGCAAAAAGCCGTAGCCGTCTTGCATAATTTCAAGCACGCCTTCGTTTACAATTACACCATCAAAATCTTTGATGTTGCTTTCTTTTTTCCTGGGATGTTCTTCTCTGCGTTCACGATGTTGAGGTACAGCCTGCGCAGGCTTTTCTTCTGCCTGGGGTGCTTCGGTATCATCAAACGAAGCGGCAGGTGTATCAAAGCTGATATCTATGCTGTCGAGCAGTTCATCAGAACTAAGCTCTTTTTCTTTGGGTGCAGGCGCTACATTTTCGCGTCTGCGTCTTGGCTTGTTATCGCCATTGTTATTT
The DNA here is from genome assembly GCA_035327445.1 of Cyclobacteriaceae bacterium. Lineage (GTDB taxonomy): Bacteria > Bacteroidota > Bacteroidia > Cytophagales > Cyclobacteriaceae > DAOLDI01. The sequence continues at coordinate 7,961 of DAOLDI010000020.1, forward strand.
TTCTTTTGGGGGATGTCTTCGCCTGAAACGGCTTGTTGGTCGAGAATCTTGTAAACGAGGTCTTCTTTGCTTAGTTTCTTTGTGTTTTTAATTCCCATCCCCTCGGCTATATCTCTCAATTCAGAGAGCAGCCTGACATTTAGGTCGTCAATTGTGTGCATGTGTTAAGAAATGATGTGTTGTTTTTTTGGTTTGTATGATTATTAATAATTGAAATGCGTCAATAATGAATCATTGAGTGCAGTTGCCTTGTAGTTCCTGTAGTAATCTGATAAGAATAATTAGGATTTATATCGAAAGGCTTATGAGAAAAGCCGTATTGATGATGCAATAATAGGCTAAAATCGATGAATATCAAATTTACCAAAATAAATTTTGCCGGTTTTAGCCAGTTGATAATTGAATATTTGGGGTCTTAACATTCAATTATTGCCATTAACCCAAAAAAGTCATTGGACTTTTTTGCACGTTGTGCTGACGATTGAAAATGAAAAGCTTAGACGCTACATCTTTCAAGGTGAATATTTTCTTTCATTTTCAATGTCAGGGTTAATCCTGACAATCCTGACGGTATCGTCAGGATTCGTCACCCTTTGGGCAAAATTGTCATTACTAATGACAATTTTGGGATTAAATTTGCTGCATGTTAACATTAGCCATTTTCAGAGAAGAGAAAGACAGGGTAATAAAGGGTCTTACAAAAAGAAATCTTAAAGATGCGGAAGCCCTGGTAGAACAGGTGCTTGGCCTTGATATCCAAAGAAGAGATACCCAACAGAAACGTGACGAAGTACTGGCATCAGCCAATGCCCTGGCTAAGGAAATTGGCGCTTTGATGAAGGCAGGGAATAAGGATGAAGCAGAGCAGGCCAAGCAAAAATCTGCCGGGCTAAAGTCTGAAAGTCAAAACTTGAATGAAGCGCTGCAAAACATTGATAAAGAACTTCAGGATTTATTATACACCATTCCCAATCTGCCGCACGAATCAGTACCCCATGGTAAAAGCAGTGAAGATAATGAGGTGGTATATGAGTATGGCGAATTACCAAAACTTCCAATTGATGCACAGCCGCATTGGGACTTGATCAAGAAGTATGACATCATCGATTTTGATTTAGGAAATAAAATTACTGGTGCTGGCTTTCCGGTTTATAAAGGCAAGGGCGCAAAGCTGCAACGCGCGCTTATCAATTTCTTTTTAGATGAAGCGGCAAAGCAAGGTTATACAGAAATACAGCCCCCTGTTTTAATCAACAGAGATTCTGGTTATGGTACAGGGCAATTACCCGATAAAGACGGACAGATGTATCATGCCGTAGCTGATGATTTGTTTTTGATACCTACAGCCGAAGTGCCCATTACCAATTTATACAGAGATGAGATTTTGGCTGAGGCACAGCTTCCGATTAAGAATGTGGGTTATACACCTTGCTTCAGAAGGGAAGCGGGTTCATGGGGTGCACATGTGCGCGGACTCAATCGCCTGCACCAGTTTGATAAGGTGGAGATTGTACAAATCAGAAAGCCTGAAGATTCTTACCGGGCTTTAGAAGAAATGTGTGCCTATGTGCAGGGACTTTTGGAAAAACTGGAATTACCTTACAGAAAGCTGAGATTATGCGGAGGCGATATGGGTTTTACTTCTGCACTCACTTTCGATATGGAAGTATTTGCCGCAGCCCAACAGCGATGGCTGGAGGTAAGCAGTGTAAGTAATTTTGAAACCTTCCAGGCTAACCGCCTCAAGTTGCGTTATAAAAATGCGGAAGGCAAAACACAACTCTTGCATACACTAAACGGAAGCGCATTAGCATTACCCAGAATTGTTGCAGCTATTTTAGAAAACAATCAAACTGAAAAGGAAATCAATATTCCTAAAGCCCTTGTGCCTTATACCGGTTTTGATAAAGTTGATTGAGCTATCCTTATTAAAGAATTAATTTGAGCGCTTTGTGGTTTAACCACAGAGTACACAAAGTATCTCCACAAAGGGCACAGAGTGTTGTAAGCAGCTATTGCTTTGCGAACTCCGAAGCTTCGGGAGTGCTTTCTTTGCGTGCTTAGTGGTTAAATCTATTTTTCAGAGAGGTATATTTTTCTTTTTTGCATTCCGCTCATTACTCCGAATATTACTACACAAAGACCAAGTGCAGTATAAAAGAAAATTTTATCGGCATGCTGCCAGCGGATGGCAATGCCAAATAAGGCCCACACTACTACCAGCGCATAAGCTTTTGTTGAATACTTTAATAGCATGATAAGGGCAAGTGCGCAAGCCATTAGCATCATTATGATTGTCCAGGTTGATTCACTTAAAAGATAACTGTCAAAATTTAAGCTGAGTAACCAGGCAGAAGTATTGGCAATGGTAGCTACACATATCCAGGCAAAGTACACATGAAAGACCATGTTGATGAGTCTGTCGTTACGCGAATTTTGGATTTGCGATGAGCTGTTCAGGAAGAGAAATATTTTTGTGAGCACAAACAAAAGCGAGAGCATAATAAGCAGGGCAAAGCCGGGATACAGGTAATGCCAGGCCACAATCCATGCGGCATTTAAAATGCAGCTTATCCAAAACCATGGGCTTAAGGATTTCAGATAGTCGAAGCGTTCTTCATTATTCAGGCTAATCCAATTAAAGATTAACCAGACCAGCAGCCAGAAATAGATAAGCCCCCAAATAGAAAAGCTTATGCCAGCGGGGGTAAAAAGGCTGGGGTACATATCGGATATCTGCCCGGTATTGTAACCGTTCAGAGGCAGGCTGTTGGCCAAAGCATTGAAAAAGACCATCAATCCGAATAATAGGGTGTTAGCCAGGGCATATAAAATTCTCATAATCGAAATATTTAAGCACTTACAGCCACTAATCAATTTGCATTTGCAAGGTCAGCAGTAAGTTTCTACTATTGAAGTTCTTAATAAAACTCAGTATATGAAAATTGTTTCAAGAATATCCTTTGTCATGGCTTTACTGCTTTTAATTTCCTGTGGAACTGAAAGCAAGAAAGAAGCGCTTATTTATCCGGTTAGCCAAAAGGTAGATACCATTGATGTTTACTTTGGCACAGAAGTACCCGACCCCTACCGTTGGCTGGAAGATGATAAATCTGAAGCAACGGCTCAATGGGTTACTGCACAGAATGAAGTAACCTTTGGTTACCTGAACAATATCACTTTCAGAGATGAAGTGCGTGCGCGTTTAGGTGAAATACAAAACTATGAACGTATTAGCGCGCCAAGAAAACAGGGAGATTATTATTACTATTCTAAAAACAGCGGGCTGCAAAACCACAATGTGCAGTACAGAAAAAAAACTGAAGATGGTGCCGAAGAAGTTTTTATTGACCCTAATACTTTCTCTGCTGATGGTACCACCAGTCTGGCCGGAATGTTTTTCAGTAAAGACGGTTCACTGCTTACTATTTTAATTCAGGAAGGCGGTTCAGACTGGCGCAAGGCTGTTACGATGCGTGCAGAGGATAAAACGGTAATTGGAGATACCCTTCGCGATTTGAAGTTTACCGGCATCGCCTGGAAGGGCAATGAAGGTTTTTATTATTCGCGTTACGAAAACAACGAGCTATTCTCTGTTGTCAATTACAACAAAGTATTTTTCCATAAACTCAATACACCACAGTCGGAAGATAAAGTTGTGTTTGATGGAGGCGCTATGAAACCCCAAAGAAGAGGAGGAGCATACTTAACTGAAGATGAGAGATTCTTAATCTTAACAACCTCAGTAAGTACAACCGGAAATGAATTGTACATTCAGGATTTGTCTGACCCAAAATCAAAACTCGTACCTGTGGTTACTAATTTCAGCAATAACCACTCAGTGATAGATAATGATGGCACACGTTTGATTATCCGCACTAATCTCAATGCGCCCAATTCAAAAGTTGTAGAAGTTGATTTCAAAAATCCGGCTGTCGCTAACTGGAAAGATATAATACCCGAAGCAGAAGAGCCTATTCAAAGTTTGAGTACAGCCGGAAGAAAGTTGTTTGTGGGTTATTTGAAAGATGCCAAAACGCAAATCAAACAGTTTGATAACAAAGGAAAGCTGGAAAGAGAAGTTGAACTGCCCGGCATTGGATCAGCCGGTGGTTTTGGGGGAAGATGGGAAGACAATGAAGTATATTATTCTTTTACTTCCTTCACGTATCCGCCAACTATTTTTAAATACGATATCGCTTCAGGAAAATCTACTGAGTACAGCAGACCAAAGGTTCAGTTTAATCCTGATGATTTTGAGACCAAGCAAATATTCTACACCAGCAAAGATGGAACACGAGTACCTATGTTTATTGTGCACAAAAAAGGTTTGGAGATGAATGGTAAGAATCCAACCTGGTTGTATGCGTATGGTGGATTCAACGTTAGTCAGACACCATCTTTCAGCACATCAAGAGTTGTTTGGCTTGAAAACGGTGGTGTGTTTGCATTGCCTAACCTGCGCGGTGGTGGAGAGTACGGCAAGAAGTGGCATGATGCCGGCACTAAAATGAACAAGCAAAATGTGTTTGACGATTTTATTGCTGCGGCAGAATACTTAATCAATGAGAATTATACTTCAAGTAATTACCTGGCCATTGCGGGCGGTTCTAACGGTGGCCTGCTGGTAGGCGCTACAATGACGCAACGACCTGAGCTGATGAAGGTAGCTTTCCCCGCGGTAGGGGTAATGGATATGCTGCGTTATCACAAGTTTACGGTGGGCGCAGCCTGGGCTTATGATTATGGTACTGCAGATGATTCAAAAGAAATGTTTGAGTACCTGAGAAAATATTCTCCGGTGCATGCCTTACAGCCTGGTGTTGCTTACCCGGCAACATTGGTAACCACTGCCGACCATGATGACCGCGTGGTGCCTGCGCATTCATTCAAGTTTGCGGCC
>DAOLDI010000021.1:0-12797 GCA_035327445.1 Cyclobacteriaceae bacterium
CTTGTGGATGACATGATTGTGCCACACACAGGATTTGGAACAAGTATTTCGGCCTACTATGCTGATGGCTATGAATGGATTTTACCAACAGGTTGGACGGACAGCCAGGGCAACCCCGGCACCAGAATAACTAGTGCACCGTTTATTAATGTTAAACCTACAAACGGTTGTGACGGTGGTACAGTTTCTGTTAGAGGTTATATTGGCGGGCAGTCTGGTACCTGCAGTGTAAGAAGGTTCAGCAGTCCGGCAACCATTAGCGTTAACAGGGCAAACTTAAATGTGAGCATTGCCTTCCCTTCGGGCTACACAGGGCCCAGTTGCGGTGATACTGCCGGCCGCACTTTCACTGCAAATACTTCTTATGCCTTAAACTGCCTGTCAAGCTATCGCTGGGATTTCCCCGCTGGTTGGAAGTGGTATAATTCCAGTACACAAACTTTTGTAAGTAGTCCAGTTACCATTTCCGGTAGTAATAGTATTTTGTTATACCCAACTGGCGATGTACTAGATCAGGGAAATATTACAGCAAGAGTTAACCTGGATTGCGGAAGTTTGCCGAGTGTTTCAAGGGCCTTAACTTTTCAACCGCCTAATCCACAAGTAAGCGGGCCGGAGGTGATTTGTTCTAACGGGAGCTTTACTCTAACTAATGCCCCGGTAGGCTCAAGTATTACATGGCAAGTAAGCCCTTCAAACTTCTTTACAAGTTCATCTGGTTCAGGTGCAACTGCAAACCTTCAGCTTCAAAGTTCATCTGTAAGCGGAGGGGCAATTATTACCTTTAATATTCAATCTACCTGCGATATCCCACCTATTCAGACTTATTTCTATGCAGGTAAAGTTGCCGTTCCGGACATTGGTATCAATCCATTTTCACCTCAAGATCCATTGGGTCCTGGTTATCCCTATGTATGTCCAAATTCAACATACTCTGTATTTATGTGGCCAACAGGCAGTGGTTTTCAATATGATATTGACTTATTAAATGCAACTTATACGCAGCCAGATGTAAACTTGCCGCATTTTTACTGGATACATATGGATAATTATACACCCTCTTCTCAGTTCGCAGATGCTTCGATATCCGCCAGAGTGAACAATGGCTGTGGTTGGAGCGATTTTAAACATGTGCTTTTGTATACTGAGCAAGATCCGGTTTTATGCCCTTCCGGTGGTGGTTGCGAGCTTTGTCTTTTAAGTATTTCTCCAAATCCCACAAGTGATGAGTTAAGTTTTGAAATTGATGAAGAAGAGTGGAACACACTTGTAACAAGAGGTGCTGATATGAACTATCAGCTTATTTTAAAGAATGAGCGGGGCAATGACTTAATCAAATTGCACACAAAGCAGAGAAAAGAAAAATTTGATGTAAGCAGCCTAGCAGAGGGCACATACTATCTTGTAATGAAATATAGACAAACAGAAGAGATAAGAAGAGTCGTAATAAAACGCTAGTACTTTTAGAAACTTTAAAGCCGCTCTTCATTCTGGGGGCGGCTTTATTTTTAACTTAATTTACAATTACAACAATACTCAGATAAGTAATTTGTAAAACTTATCAATAACTCCCCAAATACTTCCGCATAAACCACTCCAAAGAAACCAGCAAGAGCAGCATGAAGAACAACCACTTCAAATTGATCAGCGGCATAAAACTTTCCTGTGTTCTTAACAAAGGTCTGGCATCCAGGCCTTGTTTGAGTTCTTCTTCCAAAGCATGGATGTTTCCAATCTCATAAAACTTTGCGCCCGTATTGGCCGCCAGCTTTCTGAGTAAATCAAAATCAGCAACCAGGTTTTGTTGTTCCAGGTTTTGCTCAGCAACAATAAATCTTCCCTGCACACTTTCCTGTCTGCCACCCAAACTTGTTTTGGCTGTGTAAGTGTAGGCGCCTTCAGGCAAACCACTCAACCTGTATTGTGTAAAGCCGGGCTGCGGAGTAAAATTGTAATCTGTTTTTTGTCCTGCTTCATTTACAATATCCAATTGTATGGAGTTGCCATACACGCGTTCGAATAATTCGTTATAGGCTTCGGCTTCAAATACCACAGGTTCAGTATCTGCAAATTCATTGCTGATGGGATAGAACCTGAATTTTCTTTTTTCATCCTGCGTAGCCAAAAACTGGATGAGCTTTGAAAAGAGTTCAGAAAAATATTTCGACTCACTAGTCCGCGCATGTTCCTGCAAAGGCCAACGCCAAACGCCCTCGCCCAGCATGATAGCTGTGCGGGCTGACTCTGTATTGATGAGCAAGAGAGGTCTGTCAGTTTCTAAATTACCAATGCGCTGGTTCAGCAAAGCAACAGAACCAGTGCCAACCTGCACCCGACCAAAGGGTACAGTCACAGGCGGGTAAACACGAATACCCCTGTCCATTTCCTGGCTAAGCAAAAACTGATCGAAGCCGGAGTTTAAAACGGGAGTAACTTCATCCCATTGCGTGGTTATACTTTCAAAACCTGCGGGCCAGTGTTCGGTAGTAATCAGCCGGCTGTTCAATTGCTTACCTGCCAGCAAAAGTCTGGGCGTACCTGCTCTTACAAACTCATTATATATGGTGGTGGTTCTGTTATTTCTGTCGGGGCTTTGATGAAAAATCACCAGGTCGATAGCAGGTGGATTAAGTTCATTTGGCGGCAGCGGCATTACCCCCGGTATATGCACCAGGAATTCATAATTGCTGTTGGCCTCCACAATGCTGCGCAAAGCTTTGATGTCGGGATGCGGAGCAGGTGCAATGAGTAAAATTTTTTTGCGGCCTTCAACTACATCAACAAAAATTGTCTGCGAATTATTTTTTGTATTGAATTCTTCTGGCGCTTCATTTACACGTATGCCGTATTGCTGAACACCCGCTTTATCTGCATCAAACAAAAAATTAAACTCAAGCAAGCCTTTATCGGCACTGTTCTGTTGTTGCGATGCGATTAAACGACCAGCCTGAAACACATCAACCTTAACCGCTTTGTTTCGGTAACCCGAAACCATTACCTCCACTCTCACCGGAAAGCGATTGCCCTGATAAGAAATTTTGTTGTAGGTAACATGCTTTATGGCCAGATCGGTACGAATGGTTGTATCACCCGCAGCAAGTGTGTACACCGGAAACAAGAAAGAACTGTACAAAGGTGAGATGCCCGAATTATAAATGCCATCAGAAAAAAGTACAGTGGCTTTTATGTTTTTTCCTTCGTATTCATTGCTGATGTTTTTGAGCAAACCCTGTATGTCAGAGTTAGGATAATTGAATTGAAGCGATTCGTCTGAAAAACTTCGAAAGAAAGTTTCGAAGCCGGCTTGCTGCAAATTCGCAGCTGTACTTTGCATGGCATTGTAATGATTACTTAGCGTGACAGAGTCAATCACTTCAGCCAATGAAGCCGAGTTATCAACTGCGAATACAATGCCCGGCTTTTCATAATTAAGTTGCAGTTGTTTAAGTATTGGCCCCCCCAATAAAAAGATGATGACAAAAACAAGCGCGTAGCGAATAACAGCCAGCAGGTAATTGAAGCGCTTGCTCCATGAATATTTACTGCTGTACAAGAGCCAGGTATAGATGCCTGCTACAACAAGCGCGATGAAAATGATATATACTCCCGAATCAAAAATCAATTACACAAAAATTAATATCCATACTTCTCTTTCCATTGGCTGCGCAATTTGCTGCGCATTTCTGCCTCACGGGGATTATCTCCCGGTTCAAATAATTTGGTGCCCGCAATTTCATCAGGCAAAAATTCCATATCAGCAAAATTCCCTTCAAATGAATGCGCGTATTTATAATTACTGCCGTAACCTAAATCTTTCATCAGTTTGGTGGGTGCATTGCGAATGGCCAGCGGCACTGACAAATCACCGGTTTTATTTACCAGGTCGATAGCAGATTCAATACCCATATAACTTGCATTGCTTTTGGCAGAGCAGGCCAGGTAAGTAGTGCACTGCGCCAGTATAATTCTGGCCTCAGGGTAACCGATAACATTCACTGCCTGAAAAGTGCTGTTAGCCAACACCAATGCAGTGGGGTTAGCATTACCTATATCTTCTGAAGCAAGGATGAGTAAGCGCCTGGCAATAAACTTCACATCTTCTCCGCCTTCAATCATGCGGGCAAGGTAATACAGGGCAGCGTTAGGATCACTGCCTCTGATGGATTTTATAAAAGCGGAAATAATATCGTAATGCTGCTCACCACTTTTATCATAAATGGCAATTCGTTTCTGAGCTACTGACTTCACAATTTCATCTGTGATGCTCACCCGATCTGTTTCTGCCGACTCAACCACCAATTCAAGCAGGTTGAGCAGCTTGCGCGCATCACCCCCACTCAGGTTAAACAAAGCGCCATATTCCTGTAAGTCAATTTTCTTTGATTTCAATAACTCATCTTGCTGCATGGCCTGCGCAATCAATGCCTTCATGTCTTCTGCCGATAATGCCTTCAGTGTATAGACCTGGCATCGTGAAAGCAAAGCCGCATTTACTTCGAAGGATGGATTTTCGGTAGTTGCTCCGATTAATGTAATGATACCTTTTTCAACTGCACCCAGTAAAGCATCTTGTTGCGATTTGTTAAAGCGATGAATCTCATCAATAAATAAAATGGCTTTGCCCGAACGTTTGGCTTTATCTAAAATATCCCGCACATCTTTTACACCCGCACTTATCGCGCTCAAAGCATAGAAGGGCATCTTCACTTCATTGGCAATGATATTGGCGATGGTAGTTTTACCCACACCGGGCGGGCCCCATAAAATCATGGAAGGAATATTTCCCGATTGTATGGCTTTGCGGATGATGCTGTTCTCTCCCACCAAATGTGCTTGTCCAACAAGCTTTTCAAGCTTTGCCGGCCGCATGCGTTCTGCCAATGGTGCTTTGGAGTGGAACATCGCTGTGATAAAAATTAGCTCAAACTTTTTAATACCTTAATGGTGTGCGACAACATATCATCATTGAAATCGAGATGTGTAACAAATCGAATGTGTCTTGCGCCAAAAGGAACCGCAAGCACATTTTTTTCTTTTAGCCTGTTCAGAAAATCATGCACATCTATTCCTGCTCTCAATTCAAAAATGATAATATTGGTCTCTACCGGGATCAATTCTTCTACGAATGCGCATTGCTGTAAAACTTCTGCCAAAGCTTTTGCTCTTGCATGATCATCTTTGAGTCGCTCGATGTGATGGTCTAAAGCATAGATTCCTGCAGCGGCAAGGTAACCTGCTTGCCGCATGCCACCGCCAAAAACTTTTCTAATTCTTCGTGCAGATTTTTCCAATTCTTTGCGGCACAAGAGTAAAGAACCTACAGGTGCTCCCAAACCTTTTGACAAACAAATGGAAATGGTATCAAATAATTTTCCATATTCTTTTGGACTGTCGCCTGTTTCAACAAGTGCATTAAATAACCTGGCGCCATCTAAATGCAGTTTAAGATTTTTTGCACGACACATATCGGCAATAACTTCTATTTCATTTATCCTGTAGTAACTGCCACCACCTCTGTTAACAGTGTTTTCTAAAGAAACCAAAGCACTTTTTGCTGCATGTACATCATCAGGATTGATTACTTCTGAAATTTGCTCAACAGAAATTCTGCCGCGATCTCCTTTCAATAGTTTGGCATTTACCAGACTGTTACCGGCCATGCCTCCGCCTTCATATTTATAAATATGAGCGCCTTCATAGCAAATCACTTCTTCATAAGGCTGTGTGAGGATTTTGATGGCAATCTGATTGGTCATGGTGCCGGATGGGCAAAACACAGCCGCGCCCATGCCAAACATGTCGGCTACCTTTTGTTCAAGTGCATTTAAGGTGGGGTCTTCTCCAAAAACATCATCGCCCACCGCGGCAGCCATCATGGCCTGCAACATTGCGGGTGTGGGCTTGGTAAGGGTATCGCTTCTTAAATCGGCCAGCATAATTAAATATTAAAAGCAGAACAGCAAGGTAAGTGCGAAAAATCAGACTTGAAAGATATATCAAACGAATGGAGTGAATGTCTAAATCCTTAAATTGATTTATCATTTAGCTAACTATCCCTGAAAAACTTCAATACAAAATGAAAGGCTGGATGTATATACTGGAATGCGCTGATGGCAGCTTTTATACTGGCAGTACAAACAACCTTGATTTACGCTTAGCACAACATCAAAAAGGTGAAGGAGCAAACCACACCAAAAACCGCCTTCCTGTAAAGCTGGTGTATTATGAAGAGTTTGCAAGAATTGATCTTGCTTTTAAAAGGGAGAAGCAAATACAGGGTTGGAGCAGAAAAAAGAAAGAGGCACTCATAAAAGGTATGCCGGAAGAGTTAAAAAGACTGGCAGCATGTATGAATGAGACGCATTTTAGAAATTTTAAGAAGAAAGATGAGTAAGGTGCCTTCGACTTCGCTCAGGCACCCAAGAGAGCTGGCTGAGCGCAGTCTCCCGAGAATTCGGGAGCCAGCAACAAAAAAAGCCATCATCTCTGACAGCTTTTCTTTCTTGTAGCGGGGGCAAGACTCGAACTTGCGACCTTTGGGTTATGAGCCCAACGAGCTACCAACTGCTCCACCCCGCGATGTTATTTTTTCAATTGCCCGCATTTATTGCAGTCCTGAAAAAATCGAGCACAAAAGTAGACCCCCACTGCTTAAAAAACAAGTACCTTTGCAAATTAACATGGAAAGTAAAGCGCATAAAGCAGGTTTTGTAAGCATTGTAGGCAAACCCAATGTTGGTAAATCGACTTTGATGAACCGATTAGTAGGTGAAAACCTATCGATTATTTCAGCTAAAGCACAAACTACGCGGCATCGCATCATGGGTATTATCAGCGGAAATGATTTTCAAATTGTTTATTCTGATACCCCCGGCATGCTTGAACCCAAATATGCCCTGCATGAAGCTATGATGAATTATGTGCAGGTTTCGATGGAGGATGCTGACTTGATTTTGCTGGTAGTTGCGCTGGAAGACAAATATGAACCCATATTTGAACGCTTTACAAAGATGAATACGCCAATACTGCTCGCCATCAATAAAATTGATTTAGCTAAGGGCAGCCAGGTTGTAGATAAAATTGCCTATTGGCAAGAGCATTTAAAGTCAGCAAAAATTATGGGTGTATCTGCTGCAACAGGCGAGGGAGTTGAAGCATTGTTTAAGTCCATTCTAGAATTCATGCCTGAACATCCTGCCTATTATCCCGAAGGTGATTTAACCGATAAACCCGAAAAATTTTTCGCAGCAGAAATTATCCGCGAAAAAATATTTTTCAATTATGAGCAGGAGGTTCCCTATAGCACCGAAGTAAATATTGAATCATTCAAAGAAGAAGAGAAAATCATTCGCATACGGGCGGTAATTTTTGTGGAGCGCAACTCGCAAAAAGGAATCATCATCGGTAAAGCCGGAAGTGCTTTAAAAAAAGTGGGTATTGAAGCGCGCAAAGATTTAGAAAAATTTTTCAACAAGCAGGTTCATCTCGAAACCTTTGTAAAGGTGGCCGAAAACTGGAGAAAGCAAAAACAAAAACTGAGACAGTTCGGCTATCTCGATTAAGAGCAAAAAATTATGGCAAATATTGTAGCAATAGTAGGCAGACCTAATGTGGGCAAGTCAACCTTTTTCAATCGCCTGATTGAAAAAAGACAAGCCATCATGGATAATGAGGCAGGTGTAACACGCGACAGACATTACGGTCATGCCGAATGGTGCGGCAAGTATTTTACTGTTATTGATACAGGTGGATACGTAATCGGCTCTGATGATAAGTTTGAATCAGAAATAAGAAAGCAGGTGAAGATGGCCATGGATGAAGCCTCGGTTGTGCTTTTTATGGTGGATGCTAAAGATGGATTAACCCCTTTGGATAAAGAATTTGCTAAAGTAGTTCGCACCAGCAACAAGCCGGTTTACCTGGTTGCGAACAAAGCCGATACTACCGAACGCGCTTTTGAAGCAGTTGAGTTTTATGAATTGGGAATGGGAGAAGTTTATCCTATTGCAGCAGCTGATGGCAGCGGCACTGGCGATTTATTGGATGAAGTTGTTAAAAATTTTCCAGACCCTGGTGTTGAAGACCCCTACGCAGGCATTCCCAAAATTGCCATTGTTGGCCGACCTAATGCTGGAAAATCATCTTTGCTAAACGTACTCTTAGGTACAGAGCGCAGTATTGTTACTGATGAAGCCGGTACTACACGCGATGCTATTCACTCTCATTATAAAATGTATGGCAAAGATTTTATTCTGATAGATACTGCCGGCATCAGAAAAAAATCAAAAGTGCATGAAGATGTAGAGTTTTATTCAGTATTGCGTGCCTTGCGCAGTATAGAGGAAAGTGACGTTTGTATTGTTGTGATTGATGCCGACCGCGGTATAGAATCACAGGACGTAAGTATTGTCGGTCTTGCGCAAAATCATAACAAGGGCATGGTTATCATGGTGAACAAATGGGATTTGATTGAAAAAGATTCGAAAACATCTGATGCCTTTAAAAAACTTATTCGTGAAAGAATAGCACCGCTGGATTACGTACCCGTAATCTTTTCTTCTGTACTGAAAAAGCAACGCATCTTCCAGGTAATTGAAAAAGCTATTGAAGTGTATGAAAACCTGAAGAAAAAAATACCTACTTCCGAGCTAAACGATAAAATGCTGCCAGAAATCGCACATTATCCACCTCCGGCATTAAAAGGTAAAAACATCAATATCAAATACATTACTCAACTGCCCAACCGAACGCCAACGTTTGCATTTTTCTGCAACTTGCCTCAGTATATCAAAGCACCTTACGTTCGTTTCCTCGAAAATAAGCTCAGAAGCCACTTTGGCTTTGAAGGAGCACCCATTCGCATAATTTTCAAAAAAAAATAGCTACTCTTTATAAGCATAGCCCCCTGAAAATCACCTATATTTGCAAAGGAATTTAAAACCTGTAAACATTATGAAAAAATTATTTGCATTACTGACAATCCTTGGCTTTATGTTCGCTTTTGTTGCTTGCGGTGGAAAAACTGAAAGCACTGAAGCTACTGCAACTGAAACTACTGAAGCTGTAGAAGAAGCGGCACCTGCTGAAGAAACTGACGAAGCTGACTCAACTGAAGTTGATGAGGATGGAGAAGAAGAAAACGGTGGTGACGAAGAATAATCACCTTAAGAATCTTAAAAAAGGGCTTTTTAAAGCCCTTTTTTATTTTTGCGCCTATGTTGGATACTGATGTTTACCGTCTGCTCGAGTCGAAACTTCCTCCCGATGTCATTCACTATTGTTTTGACTTATGGGCTAAATATCGTTTCCAGCTAAAAATCAAAAAGAACCGGGTTTCAAAGGCCGGAGATTTTACGGCCAGTTCTATCAGTCATCCACGCATCACACTTAATGCCGGATTGAATCCGTATGCTTTTCTCATTACCTACATTCATGAGGTTGCGCATCTTGAAGTTTACTTGAAATACAAAAGCAGGCTCGACCCGCATGGCACTGCCTGGAAAAAAACCTTCATTCAGTTGATGCAACCCATGATGTCTGATCTGATTTTTCCTGCAGATGTTTTGCCCATACTCAGAAAACATATGCTTAACCCCAAAGCATCAACTTATTCTGATGCAAAACTTACCAGGGCACTTTCGGTTTACGATGAAGTTCAAAATCCATTACCCCTGCTTTCTGATTTACCCGATGGCAGTATTTTTAAGCTTGGTAAAAAAATGTTTGTGAAAGGAAAATTAAGAAGAACGCGCTACCTCTGCAGAGAATATAAAAGTAAAAGAGAGTATCTGGTGCCGGCAGAACTTCCGGTTAACCTGGTAAGCCCAGGCGTCTTTGAATCATTAAGCTAATTAGTTCACAAAATTTTTTAGGGTGTAAGGTTCTCCACTGATTGATCTGCAGTGTACCCGCCATGTTTACATACTGATCAATCCGGTACTTTCTTAACTCATCTGTAATAAAATCAGGAAAGTTGACAAAACTGATCCAGCCCGGTTCTGTGTGTTGATCGGTGTCTTCCACTTCATCAAACCATTCTTCATAGTAACAGTCATCAGAACCATGAAAGTTAAAAACATTTTCTCCGATAAGAATAAATTTGTTGATACCATCCGCAGTAAAGTGATCAATGATGTTGCGCTTTAAATGCATGATGTCATTGTTAATGGCATCGTTCCACTCGCCAATTAATTCAATGATGATGTAGCCTTTCTGGTAATCAACAAAAAGAATTTTGATGTAGAGTGTTTCAGAACCTATAAAATCCCAGGAGGGATCAATGTAATAACCATAGATCGTATCTGAATAGCGATCGAAATTGTATTGCTTACCATAAAATGGCGAGCGTGTATCGGTGGAGGGGTTATAAAATTTAAGCCAGTTATAATAAGGTTCAATGTTGTGCATGTGCAATCGCCTTGCGTACAGAACCATGTTGCTCAAGCAAAAGTTTGGCTTCTGCTTCATTTATCTGCAGCGCTTCCATGATCATGCGTGTGCCACGATTAACTAACTTCTGATTACTCAATTGCATGTCCACCATCTTGCTGCCTTTAACTCTGCCAAGCTTAATCATTAGGGTGGTTGAGACCATATTCAGTACCAGCTTTTGCGCAGTGCCTGCTTTCATGCGAGTGCTACCGGTAACGAATTCCGGGCCTACTACTACTTCAATGGGATAATCAGCAACAGCTGCAAGTGCCGTTTGGGTGTTACAAGTAATACAACCTGTACTTATGTTATGTGCTTTGGCTTCTTTCAATCCACCAATCACATAAGGTGTGCGACCGGATGCAGCAATACCTATGAGAAAATCTTTTTGGTTGATGTTGTGCGCATGTAAATCTTTCCAGGCCTGGTGTTCATCATCTTCAGCAAATTCAACAGCTTTTCTGATGACGATATCACCACCGGCAATTAAACCAATTACTTTGCCATGTTCCATGCCGTAGGTAGGAGGAATCTCTGATGCATCCACAATTCCTAATCTGCCACTGGTACCTGCACCAATGTAAAACAACCTTCCGCCTGCCTGCATTTTTTTATAGAGCACTTCCACCAATGCCTCAATTTGTGGAATGGCCTTACTTACAGAATGCGCAACAGTTTGGTCTTCTTTATTGATGTTGATGAGCAAATCATGTACGCTCATCTTCTCAAGATGATTATAATGAGAATCTGCTTCTGTGCTGTGTGCGCTCATCTTACTTATTCAAATCTGCTTCGTGATATAAAGTTAATCCGGCTATGGGGCTTTCAATAATATTTCGGAGAATTAAACCCTTATCAGCAAAAACCTGTCGCAATACATTACTGAAATAAAAGGCTACCGAACCGGTAAAATGCACTTTCAACTCTTTGTGACGGGCATATTTCATGATGTTTTTATTCACAAACTCATCAAAACCCTGGTACACCAATTGATAACAATAGGGTTCTTTCAGGTGTTGAAAGATGAAGTGTGAAAAACTTCCTAAAAATCTTCCGGGCATTTCCTGGTTGTAAACTCTATCCAGAATTTCATCGCGATCGAAGGGAAAACGTTTCTTGAACTGGTCCCACAATTTTTCTGGTAAATCTTTACGTAAGTAATCTGCAATAATTTTTTTTCCAAAGTATGCACCTGAGCCTTCATCGCCCAGCACGTAACCGAGTGATGTTACATTGTCAATAATTTTTTCGCCATCATAATAACACGAGTTCGCGCCTGTACCTAAAATACAGGCAATGCCTTCTTCTTTGCCGCAGAGTGCGCGGGCTGCAGCAAGCAAATCGTGCCAGACTTCAATGTGGGCATCTTCAAAAAATTTCTCCAGCACTTGGCGAATCAGTTTTCTATTTTGCTCAGAAGAACATCCGGCACCGTAATAAAAAATTTTACTGATGTCTGTTTTCATTTGAGGAAGAAGCGCTTCTCTTACTTCTTTTTCAAATTGCTCAATATCCTGGTAATAGGGATTAAAGCCCAGTGTTTGCGCCTGTTCAATTTTCTTATCAGGATAAATTACCCTCCAGTCTGTTTTGGAGGCTCCGCTGTCGGCAATCAGTACCAATGTTAAAAAATTTAGAATGTTGAATGACAAATTAAGAATTAAAAATCATGTCTTTAGTCTTCCAATAACTTTAAACTTATCAAATACTTTATCGGTATGCGGGGCATCGGGCAATTCATCAGTTAAATCTTGCCCGGCCCAATGCTCATAATGCTTGCCCCTGAACCAAAGTCTGGAACTGCTCACATCGTAAATATCACCTTTATAAGCCACCCAGATTTCTGGCTTATCCTGGCCGTTTCTCAGCGCCAGTTGGGCCTGGGTATATTCCGGAACACTCACAATCAAGACATATTTAAAAAGTTCTTACATCAGTGGTTTGCAGCAGCAAACAAATTGCATCAAATTTCAACATTAAAACCTCAACTATCACAATCAACTTTATGAAATACCTGAGTTTAATTTTGTTTGCCGCATTGCTAATATCTTGTGGCGGAGAAAAGAAAAAAGAAATCAGCCAGATGAATGATGAAGAAATCATGACCTACGCCAATGAGCTGGCCCAAAAATTTATCATTACAGATGGCCACGTGGATTTACCCTACAGACTGAAAGTTAAAAACTTCAGACTGGAGAAAGAATACCTGGGCATACCCATCGAAACGGATGAAGGAGATTTCGATTATGTGCGCGCAAAGCAAGGCGGATTGGATGCGCCCTTCATGTCTATTTACATTCCTTCCAGCTACCAGGTAACAGGTGGAGCCAAAGAACTGGCAGATACACTTATTAACATGGTTACCG
>DAOLDI010000022.1:0-12595 GCA_035327445.1 Cyclobacteriaceae bacterium
AACTACAGCCGCAACCGTGGAAGCCTTCTGGCCTACTGCAACATATATACAATAAACGGGTTCTCCTTTTTCATAAAACTCACGCTGGTTGATGATGGTATCAATCGCCACAGCAGTTTTACCTGTTTGGCGGTCACCAATGATCAACTCGCGCTGGCCACGACCAATCGGAATCATAGAGTCAATAGCCTTGATACCGGTTTGCAATGGTTCGTTTACAGGCTGACGGTATATTACACCAGGTGCTTTTCTTTCAAGTGGCATTTCAAATAATTCTCCACTTAAAGGACCTTTACCGTCAATTGGGTTACCCAGCGTATCAACCACCCGACCCAACATGCCATCACCCACTTTCACTGATGCAATCAACCTTGTGCGCTTAACTGTATCTCCTTCTTTAATACCTTTAGAATCTCCCAACAATACCGCACCTACATTATCTTCTTCAAGGTTTAGTACAAGGGCTTTTAATCCATTTTCAAATTGAAGTAATTCACCCGCCTGTGCTTTTGAAAGGCCGTAAATACGGGCAACACCATCGCCCACTTCAAGTACAGTACCTACTTCTTCAAGTTCTGCTTCGGTACGAGCATTTGAAAGTTGCTCTCTTAAAATGGCTGAAACTTCGTCTGGTCTGATCTGTGCAACTGACATGATTCTTTATTTTATAATTCTTTTAAATACTGATTTTGCGAAAACTTAAGCTGAAGGTTTTTCAACTTACTCTTGATGGTGGCGTCAATCTGCTTATCATTTACGGTAAGCAAAAATCCTCCGACAATATCTTTATTAAGGTTTTCTTTTAATTCAACTTTATCTTTACCACTAATTGATTTCACAACAGCAATTAATTCTGCCCTTAAGCTATCATCTAATTTATTTACTGTGGTAACCTCTGCGCGCTCAATGCCTTTGTACTGGTTGAATGCCGTGTGAAATTCTTTGGCAATTTCGGGCAACAGTGCTTCACGATTTTTGCGCGTTATGATGTCAAAAATCGCTTCAGTCAATTTATTCACCTTACCAGAAAACAGTGCGGTTAGAATTTCTTTCTTCTTTAAATGACTTATAATCGGATTTTTAAGCATTAAGGTAAAAGCGCGATTCTCTTCACAAACAATTGCAAACAATTGCATATCAGCATGCACCGCATCAAGCGCATTTTGCTCTACTGCAAGTTCAAGTAATGATTTTACATATCTGGAGGCAACTCTTGACATGCGCTTAGTTAAGATTTAATTCTTTGAGATATGATTGAATAAGCTCTTGCTGAGATTTTTCTGATTCCAGATTCTTTTTCAATAACCTCTCTGATACCTGGAGCGCAAGTGTAGCTACTTGTACCTTGATATCGGTTAATGCCGCCTGCTTCTCTGTATTGATTGCCATGCGCGCATCTTGAATCATTTTATCTGCTTGTTTGCTGGCATCTGCTTTGGCATCATCTTGAATGCGCTGTGCAGCAAGACGTGCATCTTTCAAAACTTTGTCACGCTCTTCTCTGGCTAATTTTAAAATCTGCTCGTTTTCAGATTTAAGCTGAGCCATTTCTTCTCTTGCCTTCTGGGCGGAATCAAGCGCATCTTGAATAGTTTGTTCTCTTTCTTTTAATGCAGACAGAATGGGTTTCCATGCTAATCTTGAAAGCAACAAAACCAACAGGAAAAACACGAAGGCCTGCCAAATGATAAGACCAGTGCCGGGGGTTAGAAGATCCATATTGTTAAGAGATAAACTTTTTAAAAATTTTAATTAATGCTCAATAATAAAACTACAGTAATCTGCATGAAACAAAACCTGCCTCCCGCCCATCGCAGGAGTACAGGTTTTATTTTGATTAACCTTTGAATGAAATCAAAAGACAAATTACAAGTGCGAAAAGAGCTGCCACTTCAATAAGTGCAGCGATAATAAGCATCGCAGCTTGAATTTTTCCGGCAGCTTCGGGCTGGCGGGCCATACCTTCCATAGCAGAGCCACCAATTTTACCGATACCAATACCTGCGCCAATTGCAACAAGTCCGGCACCAATACCTGCACCCATAATCGCGTAACCGATTTCTAACAAAATTGCTGATAACATAGATTTATTTATTTAAGTGAAAAGTTTTCATGTTAATGATGATCATCTGCTATGGCCATTCCAATATAAAGCGATGAAAAAAGTGTAAACACATATGCCTGAATACCCGCAACTAAAAGCTCGATCAGGTTAATGAACAGTACAATCAAAGAAGACATAAAGCCTACATAAATGCTGCCCAGAATAAAGGTCAAAGAAATTAGACTAAGTATTACAATGTGACCTGCCGTAATAGCTACAAACAAACGAACCATTAATGAGATAGGCTTAGTAAACATACCAATTATCTCAACCGGCAGAATTACAATGCGTAAGGGCAGCGGCACACCGGGTGTCCAGAAGATATGGCCCCAGTAAGATTTATTCCCACTGAAGTTGGTAATGAAAAATGTAAACACTGCCAATACAAGCGTAACCGCAATGTTACCAGTTAAGTTAGCTGCACCCGGCAAGAGCCCAAGCAGGTTACCGAAAAGAATAAAGAAGAAAAGTGTAAGCATGTAAGGCAAAAACTTTTCATAATGATGGCCGATGTTTGGCTTTACAATTTCATCTCTTACAAAAAGTATAATGGGCTCAAAGAATGACTGAATTCCCTTAGGCGCCTGTCCTTTGTTTTCTTTATATCCCTTCGCCACAAAATAGAAAACCAAAAGCAGCATACCTGCATTAAAGAATAGCATGGCTACATTTTTGGTAATGGAGACATCAAAAACTCTTTCTCCGGTGTCGCTTAAGTAAATCTTATTATGGTCTAGTTTATAGCCATTGTATTCTACCAGGCGATGTTGCTCATCATAAAAATTCCTGGAAGAAAAAATATCCAGTCCGCGCTCGGCTGAGTAAACTATTACAGGCAAGTAAAGTGTGCCATAGTGGCCGTCCCAAAAGTGCCAGATATGATCGTCCATCACATGGTGCAGAATCACTTCACTGGCATTGAAACCTTCAGCATCTCCGCCTCCGGCAGCTAAAGTATTGCCTGCTGAGAGCAGCGAAGCAATCATCATCAATACAAAAACAAAGGGTTTGAATTTCAACTGTAAAAAGCTCATTTAAAGCAGATTTGGGGGTCTGAAAATCCGAGTGCAAAGGTATGAATTAAGCTATCAGAAAAAAGATTTTCAGAAATTTTTCTTGAGCCTTATGAAGTAGTACCGGCATTGATTTCCCTGAACAGAAAAATGCTTTCCATGAGGGTTAAAAGGATATATAAACTAAAGAAATAAACTACGTTGGCAGTGGCGCCAGGTGTATCAATTAGAATGAAGATTGTATTATAAGCCAAATAAAAAATGAGCTTTAGCACCATCAGCAAGAGAAAGAGCTGAGTGAAGTCCTTTTGCATGTGTTTACTCAAATACCTGTGTAAGCAATGCAAAGCAGCTGTTACCACAAGCAAGATTAAAGATGTAGGCCATAAAAAACTTGGATTTTCAGCCCAAAATTCATTATATGTACCAGAGTAAACAATAATGATTCCTGCTGAGATGATCAGCAAAAGCAAGACAAAAAAAATGAATTGTGGATTACGCACAGCTAGGCATCACGATTGAGAGAGCGGTATAATTGATAAATGGTTCCAGCAAATGCTATTAAAATAAAGCCAAGCATAGCAGCTGGAAATTTCCAGCCTATCCACTTATCAAGTGCATAACCTGCCCAGCCTGCAAGGCCAATGGTGATTAGCATCTGAATAGCCAGGCCTGAGTATTTCAGGTAAGTATTAGTATGCCCTGGCTTCTTGCTTGATTTCTGCTTGTCTGCTATTGTCTCCTATTTTAATGTCTTTGATGGTTGCCCCCATCTTGCAACTACCGTTAAAAACTGCGCCTGATTCTACAATCAGTTTATTGGTTATTATATCACCATGTACTACTGCGGTTGATTTAAGCACAAGCAAATCGGTGGTTTCAACGCGACCTTTAACTTCACCTTCAATGTCAGCATTTTGTGCGATAATGTTACCATCAACAAACGAAGAGTGACCCAAAGCAATTTTAGATTTTGATTTGATGTTGCCAATTACTTTTCCTTCTATGCGAATGTTACCGTAGGTTTCAATGTTACCTTCCAGCGTGGTTCCTTTGCCGATGTTGTTGCTAGAGTTGCTCAACTCTTCGGCAGCCTTTTTTTCTTCTTTTGAATTAAACATGTCAGTGTTAAGTTTAAAAAGTTACAAATTCCTCGGGGTTTACCGGGTTCCCGTTATACCAAAGTTCAAAATGCAGATGCGGGCCATCTGTCATTTCTCCACTGTTGCCAACAATTGAAATTATTTCTCCGGCATTTACAAAGTTACCAACTTTTTTCATCAGCTCAGCATTGTGCTTGTACACCGAGATGAGGTTTGCCCGATGCTGAATAGCTATTACATACCCTGCATCCTGTGTCCATGAGGCCATTATTACAGTACCATCGGCAATACATTTTACCGGCTCATTTTTGCGGGCCACCACATCAACCCCATAATGGCCTTTTTTAACATCAAATCGATCAGAAATAAAACCGGTAATTGGCGAAAAGAAGAATATTTCCTGTAATTCCTTGATTCTGCCCCCTGCCATAGCCATAATCGACAGGTCAGATTGCTCAAAATCTAACCTGAACAATGAATCGGCCTTTGATAAGGTCATATCCAGGTTTTGACTTAAAACAAGCTCTGCCCTTAGTGTAGCCGGGTCGCTGAATATCTCGGCTGTATCGCCTCTTAAAACCCTTTGTAAATCGTAGATAAAGCGTGCTTTACGCAAATCCTCTTCAGCCAGAGAATCAACCTTAATGGCCAGCTCATAAAGCATTTTATTTGCTTCCATTTGTGAGTGCCTCGGATCGAACCACTGGGCAAGCAGCGTTTGCACCAGGAAAAGGCTCGTCACAAAAACCACAATAAATATGGAAACAGCTAAAAGTATTAACTTGGCGTAGGTAAAACCAAGTGTGGTTTTTTCAGCCAGGTTCTCCTCGTTCCTGATAATCAGGAGGTATTTGGTGGTGAGCCAACTGGATAAAGTCTTTTTTGCCTTCAAGAGCCGGAAAATTTGCGTAAAATTAGATAATCCCTGAGATTTTTGTATAAAATAAGCGTTTTGAACGTTGCTTTACAGATAAAATCAACAGCTTTCTTCAGCATAAAAATGCGTAACGCAGTAATATGGATTTTAATTCTCCTGCTTTCTGCCTGCTCGGCAGAAAAAACGGGCATAATGCACCGGGCTTTCCATAATACCACGGCACATTACAATGCGTATTACTACGCACAGGAGAAGGTAAGACAAGTAGAAGAAATTATTGAACGGAGCTTTGAGCAAGACTACAACAAGGTATTGAGGCTATATCCTGCGCTTGACTCAAATATGGCCAAGCAGTACAAAAAAGATACTGAAGAAGCTATTAAGAAAGCCTCTATCGCAATTGAAAGACACCCCAACAGCAAATGGGTAGATGATAGTTACATGATGGTAGGGCTTGCCCGCATGTACGATTATGATTTTGTTAATGCCATTCAAACATTCAAATACATCAACAAAATCAGTAAAGACCATGCTACCCGCCACAAGGCGCTTATTTATCTCATGCGCACTTTTACAGAAAGTGGAGATTATCAAAACGCGGCAGCGGTTTATGATTACCTGCGCAAACAAAAACTCAGCAATGAGAATCAAAAAAACCTTTACCTGCAAAATGCTTACCTCTACCAGGTAAAAGGGGATTATGATAAGATGATTTTCAATTTATCTGAGGCTGAATCTTACCTGAAAAAAAAGGATGGTCATGGTAGAATTTATTTTATCATCGGCCAGGTTTATCAAACGCTGGGTTTTGAATCTGAAGCACACCGGTTTTATAAAAAATGTTTAGGCACAAATCCATCTTACGAGCTTGATTTTTATTCACGCCTAAACATGGCGCAGGTTACTGAACTTTCTAGTAAGTCTGATATAAGAACCGCACGAAAACATTTTGCCAAGTTGCTCAAAGACAAAAAGAATCGCGAGTTTAAAGACAAGATCTATTACGAGATGGCAGAGTTTGAATTTAAACAAAACAATTTAGATGAAGCCCTGGAATATTTTAACCAGTCGGTAAGAAATGGAAAAAACAATCGTGTTAAGGGATTATCTTATTTAAGACTAGGCCAGATACATTATGATTCATTAAAGAAGTATGAAATTTCTAAAGCCTACTATGATAGTGCACTAAGCACATTACCCAAAGATTTTGATGATTATGAAAAGCTGGAAGAAAGACAGAAGATTTTGGCTGATTTTGTTGAGCAAATTAAAACCATCCAATTACAAGATAGCCTGTTATCACTTGCACAACGCGATACAGCTACAGTAAGAAAAATTTTTGAGGCATATCTGGAGGCCGAAGAACTTGCCAAACTAAGCGCTGAAAAAAAAGCTAAAAAACCGAGCAGAACTGGTGGCTCCTCCTCAAGCGCAATCAGCCCTTTTGATACCGGAAATAATTCAGCTACCTCTGAATGGTACTTTACTAACCCATCAGCCATTGCATTAGGACAAAATGAATTTCAGCGGGTATGGGGAAATATAAACCTGGATGATAACTGGAGAAGATCTACCAAAACAATTATGCCACGCCCGCAAAGTCAGCAGCAATTAGCAGAAAC
The DNA here is from genome assembly GCA_035327445.1 of Cyclobacteriaceae bacterium. Classification (GTDB taxonomy): domain Bacteria; phylum Bacteroidota; class Bacteroidia; order Cytophagales; family Cyclobacteriaceae; genus DAOLDI01. The sequence continues at coordinate 6,720 of DAOLDI010000022.1, forward strand.
CAACATGCCCGGGCCGCCTGGCGAAAATATTGGAGGGCCTCCACCTGAAGTAAGCCGAGGATCAAAACTGCAAAGCATGATAGCAGAAGTGCCGCGAAGTGCTGAAAAACAACAAGAGGCGCTTAATAAAATTGAAGTGGCCATGTTTAAACTTGGCGACATCTATTATTTTCAGTTATATGAAAAGTTAAATGCTTATAACACTTTCAATAAACTTTTATCCAGATTTCCTGAAACGAAAGAAGAAGCAGAAATACTCTATAAACTTTACCTGTTGGCAAAAGATCTTCAAAATGGGAATGAAGGCACATACGCAAATGCATTAAAAAGCAGATATCCCAATTCAAATTTTACTAGAATTTTGCTTAATCCGAATTATCTAATTGAAAGCAACGTAATTGCTGAACAACAAAAGGCTATTTATAAAGATGCCTATGAGTTTTTCAGAACTGAAGAATATGAGTTAGCCCTGATTAAAATTGATGATGCCATGGCACGTGGCGAAACAAGCTTTAGCGCACAGCTTGAACTACTCAGAATACTCATCATGGGCAAAACTGAAAATATTTTTCAGTACCAATTAGAGTTAGATAATTTCATTAAGCGACACGCAGAAGAAGACATCAGCAAGTATGCCAATACGCTACTGGCCTCATCGCGTGAAGTGCAGAAGCAATTAGAAACGATGAAGGGCATCAACTACCTGAGCTATTTTGATGAACCCCATTACTTTATTTTACTCTATAAAACATCAGATAAAATTGGCAGCGTAGCACTTGCTGCGGTTGATCAGTTTGATAAAGAAAACTATAAAGATGGCAAACTAACAACCAGCACCATGTACTTTAATGATGAGCAGGCCATGATTCTGGTGGCAGAGCTAAAGGGCAAGCAGGAGGCCTTGAAATATTACCGGGATATAAATCAGACCCTCAACCAAAATAAAAATTTGTTAAACTTTAAATTCAATAAATTTGTCATAACCAAGGATAACTTTGACATCTTTTATAGAACAAAGGGACTAAATGAGTACTTAAAATTCTTTGATAAGAATTACGTTGATGGACTTTAAAAAAATTTTCAGTTTCGAGAACAAGTGGTTCAGGAGATTAAATCTCATTCTCTGGATTACTTTTATTACAATGGTTATTTGTATTCCGGTATACATTACATCTGTAGCAAATAACTGGGCAGGTGTATTTGGGGGGATGCCCAGCATCAGGGCACTTGAGAATCCGGAAAATGACCTTTCTTCAGAATTAATTTCTGCTGATGGTGTTTCATTGGGCCGTTACTTCAGGTTTAACCGCAGCCAGGTGGCCTACCATGATCTATCAGATGATTTAATCAATACACTCATCATTTCTGAAGATCACAGGTTTCACAACCATTCAGGGCTTGATTTCATTGCATATCTGCGTGTGTTCAGAGGGCTGATAACTTTAAGACCAGCCGGAGGTGGCAGTACCATTACACAACAGCTTGCGAAAAATCTCTTTAGAACAAGAGAGGGTGAATTGGATGGAAAATTATCAGAAGCAAGGTGGATACCCGGTTTTATCAAGTCTCCTATTCTGCTTGTAGTAAGAAAAACCAAAGAGTGGGTAATTGCAGTGCGGCTCGAAACAAATTTCACCAAAGAAGAAATTATTGCCATGTACCTTAACACCGTTGATTTTAGCAGCAATGCTTACGGAATTAAAGTTGCAACAGAGACGTACTTCAACAAACAGCCAAAAGAATTAAACCTGCAAGAGTCAGCTCTTTTAGTGGGTATGTTGCAAGGGGCCACACTTTTTAACCCGGTAAGAAATCCGAATAATGCTTTCAAAAAAAGAAACGAAGTACTGTATAAAATTCACAAGCATGGATATAAAATAGATACCAAAGCAGAGTTTGATTCGATATCTGCTTTGCCTATTGAATTAGAATACAATGTGCAAAACCAAAACAAAGGATTAGCCACCTATTTCAGAGCAGAAATTGGTAAAGACTTGCTGCGTTGGTGCAGAGAAAACGGTATAGACTTGTATGAATCCGGATTGAAAATTTATACCACAATAGATAGTAAAATGCAGCAGTATGCAGAAGAAGCAGTAACTCAGCATATGAAGCCGCTGCAAAACATATTTGATGAACATTGGAAGGGCAGAAACCCCTGGATAGATGATGAGAAAAAGGAGATTCCCAATTTTCTTGACATGCGCATCAAACAAACCGATGCCTATAAAAAATTAGTTGCCAAATATGGTGCTGATTCAGATTCTGTTATGATTATGCTGAAGGTTAAAAAACCTATGACTGTATTTTCCTGGAATGGAGAAATTGATACCCTATTCAGTTCATATGACTCTTTAAACTATTACAAAAGATTCTTGCATGCAGGTTTAGTTTCGATGGATCCGCAAACGGGATCTATTAAAGCCTGGGTGGGCGGCATTGACTTCAAGTATTTTAAATACGATCATGTGCGCCAGGGCAAACGTCAGCCGGGCTCAACATTTAAACCATTTGTTTATGGTGCAGCCATTGAAAATGGTTATGCCCCTTGTTACGAATTATATGATGTTTCACCTGCTTTCAAAGTTTCAGAAGGTGTTTGGCATCCACCCAATGCAGATGGAACCCGAGGATCTGGAAAGAAGATGAATTTAAGGCAAGCTATGGCAAGATCTGTGAATTCAATCACAGCTCAAATCATGCAGGCCTTAGGAGAGAAAAATGTTGTTGAGTTTGCACATCGGGTAGGGATTGAAAGTTTTCTCGATCCTGTACCTTCACTTTGTTTGGGGACCAGTGATGTATCTATTTATGAATTAGTTGGAGCGTATTCAACATTTGTTAATAGCGGAATCTATACACAACCTTATTATATCAGCAGGATTGAAGACAAATACGGAAACGTGTTGGTCAATTTCGTTCCTAAAACAAGACAGGCCATTAGTGAACAAACTGCCTATAAAATGATTTACATGTTGCAAGGCGGTGTTGAAGAAGAAGGGGGTACATCAAGGGGTCTTAACATGGAACTCAAAATTGATAATGAGATTGGAGGTAAAACCGGAACTACGAATAATGCTTCAGATGGTTGGTACGTAGGTGTAACCAAAAATCTGGTAACTGGCATTTGGGTTGGTGGCGATGAAAAATTCATTCACTTCCGCGAATGGGTAATGGGTCAGGGCGGCCGTACTGCAAGACCTATTTGGGAGATTTATATGAAAAAAGTTTATGAAGATAAAGACCTGGGATACACTAAAGGCCAATTCAGAAGGCCTACGTCTGGAATAGATGTATCACTTGATTGTAGCAAGTACATCATAGATGAAGAAACAGAAGAAATACTTGAAGAAGATATTTGGGACATAGATACACTCTAATTGATGTCAGGGTCTAAGTCAATTCCAGCTTATAACCATCTGCCAGAACTTTCAGGAATCTATCGGTTTTACAATAAAGAAGAGATTCTCATTTATGTTGGCAAAGCCAAAAATCTCAAGAAAAGAGTAGCAAGTTACTTCAGTAATTCATCGGGTTTAAGCAGGAAAACATTAAGGCTAGCCCATGAAACCGCAAAGATTGAATATACGCTGGCAGAAAATGAAACAGATGCGCTTTTGCTGGAAAATAATTTCATCAAGCAATACCAGCCAAAGTACAATATACTTTTAAAAGACGACAAAACTTTTCCATATCTCTGTATACTTAAAGAACCTTTCCCCAGAATTATTTCTACCAGAACTTTTGATGAAAAAAAAGGTGAGTACTTCGGTCCATTTTCTTCGGTGCTGGCCATGAAAACCGTTTTAGAACTCATCAGAAAACTTTATAAAATTCGTACGTGTAATTTAAATCTGACTGATGAAAATATAAATACCAGCAAATTTAAAGTATGTCTGGAGTATCATATCGGAAATTGTCTCGGACCGTGTGAAGGTTTGCAACATCAGAAAGAATACCTGGAAGAAATTGATCAAGCCCGAAATATAATTAAGGGAAAACTATCACTTGTATCATCATACTTCCAGAACAAAATGAAGTTACACGCAGAAAAGCTGGAGTTTGAAAAAGCAAACGACTATAAGTTCAAGCTTGATATAATTGAGAAATTTCAGAGTAAATCAGTTATTGTAAACAGACAACTAAGTGATATCGACATAATAACTATTGTCAGTAATGCACAATATGCATTTATCAATTACATGCAAATTGAAGAGGGAGCCATAATTCTCAGTAAGACATTTGAAGCAGCAAAAAGATTTGATGAAACTGACGAGGAAGTGTTTGAAAACACTGTTAACCAGATCAGAAGTAAATATAACAGCAACAATAAATTGCTGCTAACTAATGTTGAAGTAGCATTAGATATTGAGGGTTTTGAAATTCAAACACCGATAAAGGGAGATAAGAAAAAACTTATACTACTTTCAATTAAAAATGCACTGCAGTTAAAGCAGGAAAATGAATTGCGAAATTCAGATATCACAAAAAAAGTACATGAATCAGTTTTACATCTTCAACGAGACTTGAAGTTGAAAAACGCTCCAATGGTTATTGAGTGCTTCGATAACTCAAACCTGATGGGCAGCTCAGCTGTAGCTTCTATGGTACAGTTTGTAAATGGCAAGCCTTTGAAAAAAGAATACCGGCACTTTAACATTAAAACGGTAGAAGGTCCAAATGATTTTGCCTCTATGCACGAAATAATTACCAGAAGATATAAGCGTCTAATAACTGAAGATAAAACACTGCCTGATCTAATTGTGGTAGATGGAGGCAAAGGACAGTTAAGTGCTGCAGTAAGTGCACTAAAAGAATTGAAAATTTATACCCAGGTGCCCATAATTGGTATAGCGAAGAGATTAGAAGAAATTTACTTTCCAGAAGACAGCATTCCTTTGCATATCAATAAGAAATCTCTTTCACTTCAGCTAATTCAAAAATTAAGAGATGAGGCGCACCGTTTCGCTATAAATTTTCATAGGCAAAAAAGAAGTAAAAAGTCAATATCAAATTCACTTGAATCAATAAAAGGTATAGGTAAGAGCAGCCAAAATCTCCTGCTACAGAAATTTAAAAGCTGGAACAGAATAAAGTCTAAAACCTTCGATGAGTTAGCAGAAGTAGTAGGCCCAAGTAAAGCGCAGATTATAATTGACTCAAAAAAAAAGGAGGCCTAAGCCTCCTTTTGATTTTATATGTGTTAGACTTTTAGAACTCCCAAAGGTTATGTTCACGCTCCATCAACTTCATCGCTTCCCACTCACGCGCCCAAATGGACTCTATATAAGGCCGACCTCCGCTGGTTACATATCTATCCCTCAAAGTTTCATCTTCAGGGTTTTCAACCTTTGTTATTGATCCTTTAAATAACCTCAACTTAAAGGCATCCTCATAATTTTTATTCTCAGCCGTATTGTTTCTATTAAACCAAATGGCTTCATCTGGATGATTTCTGAATACCTGCACTAGGTCTTTGTATTTGAACCAACCGAGTAACACATCAACGGGACCCCTTGGGTTCTCTGAACCTGGAATTACTAATTGAACAGCCTGTATGTCATAGTAAAGTCTTGATCTTCTTTTATCAAAAATGATATCCTCAACTATTTCTAAACGCTTAATTTGGTTAGGTCCAAAATCCATGGCTTGGCCCATTGTGGTTACTTGCCAGTCATCGGGCGAGGTTTCAGGATTTTTTCCGCGGTTATCGGTCAAGGCCACATAATTTTTCCCATTATGGGTTATAGGGTCACCTTCATACCAATTACTGTTTGCAGACCAAATGTCATAGGTCTGCGCTTCAGTTTGCTGTAGTCTTTGCAGAAATGTTTCTTTTGGCATTCTGGTTACAAGACTATCAGACATATAAATTT
>DAOLDI010000023.1:0-12498 GCA_035327445.1 Cyclobacteriaceae bacterium
TACCTTCTGTGACTTTCATGATGAGTTGCCTGCCCAGTTTATTGGCCAGGTTGCCAATATAGCTTTCAATGGTTTTCTCATTATTCAGGGCATCATGAACCAGCAGACTCTCTTGTATACTTTCGTTGGCAATCACCTTTCTGGGGTTTTGAGCAAAGAAAAACAATAGTTCCAGCTCTGCTTTAGAAAGGCTCACTTCTGCATTATCAATCACAACCGTACCCTTTTTACGGTTAATTGAAAAAGACCCTATCTTAATCTCTTCAATGCATTTTCTGATGACAATTCGCTTACGCAATACGTTCTTAATTTTCTGCGTAAGAATTCTGAGGCCTACTATTTTCTCTATAAAATCATCTCCTCCTGTATCGAGGGCAGCTGCCTCAAAATAGCTTTCAGATTTAGCTGTTAAAAAGAAAATAAATGTGTCTTTGAACTGTGCCAGCCTGCGAAGCTCTTTACATATTTCTATACCATTAATACCAGGCATCATGATATCCAGAATAATCAAGTCAGGCTTGAAGCTAATCGCTGTTTTTATTGCCTCTGTACTTTGCTCAATAGTCTTTACTTTAAAATCTTCTCTCACAAGATTGTATTTAAGTAAATCAAGTATATCACGGTCATCATCTACCACAAGTATGCGGTAAGTCTTTCTTTCGCTCATAGCATAAACAAGACCTAAAATTATTTTGAATACTTTATTCGGTTTTTATCGAAGTGTTATTAACAATTTAAAAAATGGCTGTGTGCCTACACAAAAAATTAACACGTACTATCTTAATCCAAGTTTCAAAGCAAGTTCAACTGCTTCAGCTGCAACATTTTTATATTTTATGCTGATTGCAGTATTTTCCTGAACCCAATGTTCTAGCCTTTTCAAATTTCTTTGATTCATTTTTTTTAAAACCTCCACCCCTAATGACTTCAAAGCCAAAGCATTACATTTCTGTTCATATTGGCTTTGCATGGGCACCACCAAAAGCTTTTTGTTTAGATAAAGCGCCTCCGCAGGTGTTTCAAATCCAGCACCACACAATACACCGGTTGAGCTTGCCATACTTATTACAAAGTCATCGTTTCTTACCGGGTAAACAGAAATGCTACCAACATGGTAAGGCTTCTGGGTGTGCTTTGAAAAAATATGCCAGCGTGTATGTTTAAATTTAGCTAATAAGAGTACAAGCTTTTTGTCATCATAAGCCGGTAGATAAACTGTGTAATGTCCATTATCCTCCACTTTCAACTTCCTGATTTCAGAACGTATAACCGGGGTAAACATATTTTTATCGTACGACTTAAAATGAAAGCTCACATGTTGCCTGGCGGGTGCATATCGTTTTAGTATAAGTTCTCCGATGGGGTCTTTCAGTTTCGGCTTAGGTACCTTTTTAGAAAGTAAGGCAGCCTGGTGACTCATACCAATACAAGGAACACCTCTCTGTTTGGCAGCCCATGCTGATATGGGCTCAAAGTCGTTTATGACTAAATCATAATTTTCAACCGGGAATGCCTTAATTTCTTTATAAACTTCATGACTGCTATTTAGCTTAAAGGTTTTGAGAAAATCAATACCCCCCTTTTTTCCAAAATAGAAACTTAAGCCTTTAGATTTATATTTTACCGGATATGGCAGTTGCACTTCTGCTTGTGCACCACTAATAAAAATATCCAGGTCAACACGCTTTTGTAATTCAGGAATAATATCTCTTGCCCTGCTTAGATGGCCATTACCAGTACCCTGTATGGCATATAAAACTTTCATTTCTTAACCACCAAAAATTCTGACACCAGATCTCTGAATATCTCATCGTTATCCAGACCTTTGCGAATATGTTTGGGCAATTTCATATGTTTAGCTACTTCATCATTTGCGTAATAATATATATTCCACTTACCCTCGTTATACTCAAGTGCTGTCAGGTTTTCAACCCAATCTCCTGAGTTTAAATAAAGTACCTCTCCTGCATTTGTCTCAATTACTCTCTTCTCTGGATGATGGATATGTCCGCAAACCACATAATCATAACCATTACTAACCGCAATCTCAGCTGCTGTTTCTTCAAAATTGTTGATGAATTTTACGGCTGACTTAACACTGTCTTTAATTTTTCTTGAAAGAGACAGCTTTTCTCTTCCAAGTTTTGCCAAAATAAAATTTACAAAGGTGTTCAGATGAATCAGCAAATCATAACCTACTGCCCCAAGCTTAGCCAGCCATTTTGAATAACGCATGGTAACATCAAATACATCACCATGAAACATCCAGGCTTTTTTACCATTGAGTTTTAAAACTACTTTATTCTGAATGCTGAATGAGCCCATCTTAAAGCCAACGAACTTGCGTAACATTTCATCATGGTTACCAGGTATATAAATCACCTTAGTGCCTTTGGCCATCAAACCTGTAATGTGTTTGATCACCTGCATGTGAGATTTAGGCCAATATCGTTTGCTGAATTGCCACATATCTATGATGTCGCCATTCAGAATTAGTTTTTGGGGCTTAATACTTTTCAGGTATCTCAGCAGTTCATTGGCCTGGCAGCCGTATGTTCCCAGATGTACATCAGAGATTACTACTACTTCAACTTCCCTTTTCTTAGATTTTGCCATTAAGGAAAATAAACTTAACTGCTAACACTTGGTTAAGTTTTACACAAAATTAGCTCAGCAATATTACAATTTGTTAAACTGCCTGTTATGTTAGTATTAATTTGCTAATTACTTCCTGCGTGTAGCTGGCCTTCTTCTGAACAATTTCATGGCTTTAGGCAGGGTATCGTAATACAATGTAATGTAGAGTACGAAGGTCATTAACCAGATTACTCCAATATTAAAGTAAAAAGTATCTACTCGCTGCCCCATGAATTGTTTTGTAGATTCATAAAAACTTGCCCTGAAGTCTAGCCGGTGTTTAATCATAGTATTATCCATATAAACAGGATATATCTTTTGGTATAATTGGTTATTGATTTCAACTATCCGGGTAGCTGATGAGGTGTTCTTTACCGCTTGTATTACAGCATCGTTTTGATATCTCATGCGCATAGCATCGTATCTGGCGCGATCTTCAGGAGTAGCAGTTAAGCTGCTGATGAGTTGTTCTTTTTGATCAAAAGCCTCCTGAAATTTTCTGCTATAATAATACTTTAGATTACTCAGAAAATCTCTTGTAGCCTCATAGGTCTGCATATTAAAACGACCAACCTGAAGTTCAGACAATTGTGTAAAATGCTCTGGCCCCAAAATACCTAGTTCTTTTCCTATTTCATTTCTGAGTAACTCAATTGAATTTATAAAAATCTTATCTGAAGTACTTCGCCATGCATTTGGATGATTGAAACAATATGCCAGCTTGCTTTCCAAAACAGGTATGTAATAAAGCTTTTTGTATTCAGCATTATACAGCACTTTATCAATTTCGTAAAACTGTTGCTCAAAGGGATTGTCTTTAAACTGTGATACCATATATGCTTCAAAAGCCCAGCGCGAGGCCATCACCTCTCCTATTAGGGGTACTTTTTCCATACTGCCTAACCTTGGATTAAATTTATCGAAATTAATTACTACACCACTTAGCATTAATTGTGGTATAAGCAGAATTGGAATAAGGATATAAATAGTTACAGCAGAATTAAATGAAGAGGAAATGTTTAAACCTAACATATTAGCAAAACAAGAACTGGCAAATAAAATGAACCAAAACCTCAATTCGGTAATAGGTACTTCCAGAATCAGGTTGCCAATAACTAAAAAAGTGAAAGTCTGAAAAGCCGAAAACAAAAACATTACCCCAACCTTTGCCATCAGGTAACCACTCTTACTTAAATTCAAAAATTTCTCTCGTTTTAAAATCCTTCTGTCCCTGAAAATCTCTTCCGCACTCATGGTTAAGCCAAAGAAAAGCGCAACTACAACGCTCATGAAGTAAAAAATGGGCATGTTTTCATTTTCATGAAAACTATAACTGGGGTTTTCTATACCTAATGTAGCATAGTATCTTACCAAATAGGCAATAAATGCTGCTAATAATGGAGCTTGAAAAATGTTAATCAGTAAGTACTGTTTGTTGGCAAACTTCGCCAGCATATCTCGTGTCAAAAATAATCTTAATTGCTGCAACCACTTTGGAATCTTCTGTGTTACAGGCAACTGTACCCTGGTGTGAATCAGTTTGGGTACTTTAATTTTATCATGAAAGTATTGGTACCATTGGCCGGGAGAAATTTTTCTTACATCTGTTAAACGACCATACTCATTTACAATTCTTGTTTCAATGATATCAAAAATCTGCTCCGGATTTACATTGCCGCATTCCGGACAGGCTCCCTGATTTTTATTAGTAGCATTTACAATGTCTCTGAAATACATTACGGCTTCAAGCGGATTGCCATAATAAATCTGAAAACCACCAGCATCCAGAATGATTAATGAATCAAACATTTTAAATATGTCTGAAGAAGGCTGGTGTATCACCACAAAAATCATTTTACCGCGCAAGGAAAGTTCTTTTAAAAGATCCATAATGTTTTCTGAATCCCTTGACGATAAGCCTGAGGTAGGTTCATCCACAAACAACACAGTTGGTTCGCGTAGCAATTCCAGGCCAATGTTTAAACGTTTTCTTTGGCCTCCGCTAATTGTTTTCTCTAATACAGAGCCAACTTTTAGATTTCTGATTTCAGTTAATCCCAGTAGTGAAATTACACGCTCAACAAGTGCAACAATTTTTGATAAGGAATAATGACCAAAGCATAACCTGGCTGCGTAATACAGATTTTCATAAACTGTTAGCTCTTCAATCAGTAAATCATCTTGTGGTATATAACCAATTACACCCTCAATTAACTCTGGCTGTTCATGAATATTGATATTGTTGATGATAACGCGGCCACTTGATGGTTTCTCAGTTCCATTTAACACATTAAGTAAAGTGGACTTTCCTGAACCACTACCCCCCATGATACCAATTAACTTACCCCCCTGCTCAGAAATATTGACATTTTGCAAACCAACCCTTCCACTTTTAAAGTGGTAAAAAAGATGCTCGGCACTAAAGGTAATCTGTGTTTCCTGTTGCGACACCAGAAACTTGCTTACTACATCGCTGTAATAGATCGGTTCAATCTTATTTCCCCTTATTGTACTACCTGTTGGAAATACATCAATCTTCCTGCTGCGCATGGGGATGCTGTTGAGGTAAAGCGTAGAAATACCCAGGTACTTGATAAAGTAAACATCAATGCTGGGTACTTTAAGAATGGCGATAAGTCCGGTAAGGTTTTTGGCAACTATCCTGTGGCCCTTCAATGCTTCATTGCCAGAACCTTCATCTATTATCAGGATGTGCCTGGATGATAATTCGTCAGCATCTTGCCCTACAACAAAACTACGCATAGCATTTACATCTTTCTGCTCAATTTTAAGGGCTTCAGCAATGTAAAAAATCAAATTCTCCTGATGATCTGAAATTGATCCATCTGCATTAACCAGGTTGATTATTTTGATGAGAAGTACAAGTTTTTGCTGCGCTGTTAATGATTGATTTACCTTTTTGGAAATCTGCATGATGTTTGACCAGTCGTCAACAAAAGCTATTGTCTCTGAGTCAATATCCTGTGCGCTTGCCCTTTCGGCAATACTTATTTTCCTGCTGTAATCATCGAAAAGACCGAGATAATAATTAATAGCTTCCTGGTTAAGGTGTAGTGACAGAAAGTCTTTGATGTTATTACGCTCATCTTCGGTAATTCGCTCTTTAGCTACAATAGCAAAAAGCTGCACTATCGCCTTTAAAAGTTCTTCACTCATGCTTTAGAATAAGCGCAAGGGTTTAGCCTTAGCACTAAGGCGAAATTTAAACTTTATTTGATTAAAGTTCTACCAAAAGCCTGTTAATGATTTACAATTAACTACCCTATTCTGAAGGTAATAAGGTCGCTCAAAATTTTAAGGCTTTCGTTCAGGTATGGATCCTTCACTTCAGTATTTGCCGATTTAGAACTTACAGGTACTTCCAGATTACCAATATTGGTTTCAAGATTTGTTGCAGCAGACCTGCGTTTTTCTGCCTCCTCCATTTCAAGCTTTCTTACACTTTCATTTAGAGAAATATATTTCTGATTGAGGATTCCCCGGGTTATTTCTGTGTCATTCACAAGATTCTGAAGATCCTGGTCATTTTTCAATCTCTTATTGTGCTCATTCATTACTTTGCTAAGTAATGCAGCGTTAATCTTTTTGGTACTTTGAAAGCTTGCTGCCTTAATCTGATCCCACGGTAAAGCTCCGGGGTTAGAACTCTCACCGTACTCGTTGGGATTATAAGGACTTGGTAAACTTATGTGCGGACTTACACCTTCATTTTGCGTGCTGCTGCCACTTACCCTATAAAATTTTTGCAAGGTAATTTTCACCTGTCCAACTGATTCTGAAGCATCATCAGGCTTAACAAATCGGGCAAGATCAATTACATTCTGAACTGTGCCTTTTCCAAAAGTTGATTCACCCACTACAATTCCTCTTTCATAATCTTGAATAGCACCTGCAAAAATTTCTGAAGCAGATGCACTCATACGATTTGTCATAACCACAAGTGGTCCATCATATGCTATGCCTGTATCGGTATCGTGTTCAATTTTAACCTTGTCTAATGAATTTCTTACCTGTACCACCGGGCCATTCTTTATGAACAGACCCGTTAAGTCAATCGCTTCCGCTAATGAACCACCCCCGTTATTCCTAAGGTCAATAATTAGTCCGTTGATACCTTCTGTATTTAATTCTTCAATCAAACGTTTAACATCTCTTGTAGTGCTGGTATAATTTGGATCTCTGCGCTGGTAAGCTTCAAAATCCATATAAAATGTGGGTATACTAATCACTCCCATCTTAACTTTCTTACCGGCTGATTCAAATTCGAAAACTTGTTTCTTAGCTGCCTGATCTTCCAATTTTACTTTATCTCTAACCAGCGTGATCTCTTCTGGCGGACCAGTTATGCCTTTGGCTGAAGGCAATACACTCAATCGAACTGTTGTGCCTTTAGGACCTTTAATTAATTTAACAACATCATCAATTCTCCAACCAATTACATCAACCATTTCACCATCTAATCCCTGGGCTACACCAATAATTCTGTCGTTCATAAAAATTTGCTTACTCTTTTCAGCTGGGCCACCGGGTAAAACCTCCACTACTTTGGTGTAATCATTATCTGTTTGCAGTCTGGCTCCTATGCCCTCAAGTGATAGGCTCATGCTTTGTTTAAACAAATCAGAAGTGCGTGGAGAAAAATAACCCGTGTGAGGATCGTAAGCTTCTGCGAAGGTATTCATGAAAATATTGAATACGTCTTCGGAATTTGTTTGCTCAAAATTTTTGATGAAGCGATCAAAGCGTTTGGTCAGGATATCCGTGATCTCATCACTTGATTTGCCTGTTAGTTTAAGACTCAATACCTGATTCTTCATGTACCTCTTCCAATAATTATTGAGGCCATCTGTATTTAATTCCCAGGGATATTCTGATCTGTCTAATTCAAGTTTTTCTTCGGTATCAAAGTCATAATCATAGGTAATCAGCTCTTTCATGATGTAATCCATTCTTTCACGAAAGCGTTTTCCAAAGAGGTTATAAATATCAAAAGCTATTTGCACATTTCCGTTATTGATAAAATCATCAAGACTTTCGCGATGTTCTTTGAACCTGTCATAATCTGCCTGCAGGAAATATGATTTATTGGCATCAAGTGTCTTGAAATAGGCATCAAAAATTACAGTTGACAATGAATCATTTAATTTGAGCCTTCTGAAGTGGTAAGCATCTAAAAGTTGAGCTGTAACCTGCGCTTCTTTGCCATAGTGTGCCTTTGGCTTTAGTTTTAGCGTATCTGCAAAAGATGCATAAATATTTGTCGCAATAATTTGCAGGAACAATACCAACAAACCGTATCTTAAAAGTCGCTTCATTTTCATACTTGATTATTGTCTTTTAACGCAGTAAACTCAAAATTGATACCAAATACTAGAAATCTATCATTTCACCTTATTTGATTTATACTCCTTGATAAACTTGCTGGCCTCGTTCAGGTTCTGAAACTCAAAATGCTCGTTATCTCCATAAATTGTATGAATTTCAATTTTTACAAGAGCTACATTTTTTTCTTCGTTGAATTTTATCTCTTCAGGACTAAGGTTAGCATAATTCTTTTTACGCGCAATATTAAAAGCTGTTGCCCTAACTGACTTGCAATAAGAGCATTGGTAATGCTTAATCAGTTCACCATCTTCTGTAGCGCTTGCATTTTTGATAATTTCCTCTCTCACAATTTTCATGGTATAAAAACCACAACTTCCGCATTGCAAAGCCTGTAATCTGCCGGGATATTTTTCGATGATGGTTTTGCCTGTCTTTTCATCAATCCATACATCGTAATCAACAGAAAATACATTTTCCTCTGCTTTCATTCCTTCATCCAGGTGCACATCCTCTTCGTCTTCAGAAAGTAAGCGCATGCGGCCGCCTGTTTCTGGATTTATCCTCGGGGTATATCTAAGGCGCTTAAGCTTTTTATCAAGTACTTTGGGATAATAATAATCCAGAATAAGTGCAGAAACGTAATAAACAAGTGTGGCAACTGCTACACCAATAAATAACCTTACAAAAAACCATACCCCCATTTCATCGATATCACTCATGCCATAGAGATTAGCCAGCATGAAGAAAGAACCACCAATTACGAGGAAAACCCTCTTATAATTTTTGATTTCAAATTCACTTAAATAATCATATTTGGCTTTATAAGATTTGATAAGAGAAACTTTAACGTGGTGCAATAGGTACATGATAATAGCCACAAAAACCAGAGCGATGCTGCCAATCACCATGGCATGATTCCATGCCTGTAAAAAGGGATCAATATTCAATTCCATATATCGTAGAAGATTTTAATGTTTCTTTAAATTTGATGTTAATATGCAAATTCTACTAATTGATGCACTTTTAAAATACAATTAGCGTGAAAGCATTGTTCAAAATATTGGCGAAAATCAACAAAGTAATTTTACCCAGATATAGCCAAAAAGACCTTAACCGACTGAATACAACAGCCAAGGTCATTATCGCTTACCGCTATTGGGTTACCAAGAATGCTCTTTAAGGCCAATTTACAGCTATTTTTTACTGAGAACGGAATCTAAGTCTGCCTGTGAATAATTAATTGATTTGATGGTCTTATTGTCTGATTTACGGTATACTAACCACCTCTCACCGGCCTTTTCATAATAACATTCAGTACCATCCTTTTCCAGGTAAAATTTTACAGTCGCTTTTGCCTCATCTTCTGTGTTGCAGGTTTTACTCATATTAGACCGCTGTACCTCTTCAAAAAGGGCTTTAAACTTATTTCCCAATCCAAACTCAAGAATGGCACCCGAAAGCACATATTGTAAATCGCAAAGTGCATCAGCAATTCCTGTAATATCTTTTTCAAGAATAGCTACTTCCAGCTCTTTTAATTCTTCTGCCAAAAGTGCAACACGAAGCTGGCAGCGCTTCTCGTCTGGTATTGCAGGTTCATTCAAAACAGGGTGTTTGAAGGTACGGTGAAACTCAGCCACCAGGTTTAAGGCATCAGGTTGTTGCATAGAAATTCAATTCAGTTTTTGACTTAACTTCAATTTAATAAGGCCTGCATATTACTTAAAAATCATTAACCTGATAAAAGCTGTTTGATTAAAGGTTAGCCCTTAGATCAGCAGAAATCTTATATTAGCGGCCTGAAAATCCGGATTTTGATTTCAAGAAGATTAAAATCCGGAATACACCTACGATCAAGCGCCAAATAAATCAATGAATCAAAAGACTTCCCTAAAAATTCAAGACAATATCATGTACGACCTGCCTTCTTCGTTGGTTGTATTCCTGGTTGCATTGCCACTTTGCCTGGGTATTGCCCTGGCTTCTGGGGCTCCTTTATATGCGGGTATCATTACCGGAGTGATTGGTGGTGTATTAGTTGCCAGCTTAAGTGGTTCTGCACTCAGTGTAAGTGGTCCGGCTGCAGGTTTAACCACTATTGTACTGGCTGCCATCACAACACTTGGTTCTTTTGAAGCATTTTTAACAGCCATTGTATTGGCCGGCATCATTCAATTGGTGTTGGGATTCTTAAAAGCCGGGGCCATAGGTAATTTCTTCCCCGATTCGGTTATTAAAGGCATGCTGGCAGCTATCGGATTAATTTTAGTTCTTAAGCAAATACCACATGCGCTTGGCTATGATGAAGATTTCGAGGGCGACCAATCTTTTACTCAGGCAGATGGAGAAAATACTTTTACTGAAATTTTCTCCGCTATTCAGCATATCGATACCGGAGCCTTTCTCATTGCGGCTGTTTCTTTGGTTATTCTGATTTTATGGGATCGTCCATTCCTGAGACGTTTTCGGTTCTTCCAGTATTTTCCCGGAGCCTTATTAGTAGTTATTGTAGGCATATTAATGAATGAAATGTATGGCGCCTACTTTCCAGAACTTGCCATTAGTGGAAACCACCTGGTAAGCTTACCTGTTGCAAGCTCTCTGGATGATTTCTTTGGAAACTTCACTTTGCCGGATTTCAGTATTCTGAAGAACCCTCAGGTTTATATTTCTGCATTCACCATAGCCATTGTAGCCAGTCTTGAAACCCTGCTGAGTATTGACGCAGCTGATAAACTTGATCCATACAAGCGTATTACTGATCTGAACCGAGAACTTAAAGCTCAAGGCATTGGAAACCTGGCAGCAGGATTAATAGGAGGCTTACCATTGACAGCCGTAATCGTAAGAAGTTCGGCCAACGTAACCGCTGGTGCCCGAACTAAAATGTCGGCCATAATACATGGTATTTGGTTAATGCTTACCGTACTGATCATTCCTGATGTGCTCAACTTAATTCCATTGGCATGCCTGGCAGCAGTGTTGTTAATGGTTGGTTATAAGCTTTGTAAACCCAGTTTATTTAAGCAGGCATATAAAAAAGGTGCAGCCCAATTCGTACCTTTTGTTATTACCATTCTGGCCATTTTGTTTACTGATCTACTGGTAGGTATCATTATCGGTATCATCGTAGGCCTCTTCTTTGTATTGAAGAGTAACTATCAAAGATCAATTTTTACAGTAAACTCAAATGGTAATTACCTGATACGTCTGAGAAAAGATGTAACCTTTTTGAATAAAGCCTTGCTCAAACAATCCTTAAAAGAAATACCTGACGGCAGCTATGTAATTATTGATGGTACACGCTCAGTGTTTATTGATAACGATATCATTGAAACCATCAATGATTTTGAACAGACAGCCGGTAACCGGAATATCCGTGTTGAACTGAAGAAATCTGTGAAAGCACCTCATCCAATGTTTAAAGATTACGTGATATGATGACGATGAAAGAAAGGATTTTGCTGGAGAGCAAAGCCTGGACAAAAGAAAAACTCAGTCTCGATGCCAAATACCTGCAGCGCCTGGTAGAATCTGCTGATCCGGAAATATTATGGATTGGCAGTTCTGATAGCCTGGTACCCGTGCGTGAAGTAACAAACTGTGAGCCGGGCGAAATTTTGGTTTACAGAAATATGGGACCTCAGGTTAAACCGAATGATGAAGGAATAAGAGCCATAGTTTCGCATGCAGTAGAAGTGGGTAAAATTAAAATGATTATCATCTGCGGATATGCCCAGGACAATTGTATTCAAAGTGTTGCCAATGAATGGAAAGTACCTGCACCTGTCGACTTATGGGTAAAAGAACTAAGAGCATTATATGATGCTCACAAACCAGAATTTGAAGGTTTAAGCGATGCAAAAAAGCAACGTAAACTGGCCGAGTTGAATATCAAAGAGCAGGTACTTAACCTGAGTAATTATGAAACCATGCAAAAAGCATGGGAGAACGGAAATAACATACCCATACTGGGCTGGTTCTATAACATGGAAAATGGTGAAATTGAAGAGGTATTCTCTATTGAAAAATCTATGATACCCGATCATTTGAATACCAACGGAAAAGACGGTAAACACTAAATAGCTATTTTACTTATTACAATCCGGAAGGCCGCAAATAGCGGTCTTTTCTTTTTAGTCTTCATACCTGCTTCTATCTTAGCTCAAATTTCTAACCTATATGAAAACATCCCCATCACAGTTCATTGCTTTGCTGTTTTGCCTAAGCCTTGCAATAAGCACGCTTGCCCAAAAAAATGATAAATGGAATGTTGCTGAACCACAAGGCAACTGGAACTTCAAAGAAGTAAATCTGCAAACAGATGAAGGCACCTGGATGAACCTGGATGTGAGCCCCGATGGCCGTGAAATTGTTTTCGATATGCTGGGTGATATTTACATCATGCCCATAGCTGGCGGTGAAGCCAAAGCACTGCGCAGCGGATTGCCTTTTGAAATTCAACCGCGTTTTAGTCCGGATGGTAGGAAGATTCTTTTCACCAGCGATGCAGGC
>DAOLDI010000024.1:0-12471 GCA_035327445.1 Cyclobacteriaceae bacterium
ATTACTAAAACTTCGCCAAGAACAATACCAATCTGACAAGAATGTAGATTTGAGAGAACAAACCGTTACTTTCAATGTATCGCCATTGCAGTTTACACGCAAGAAACCAAAATATATAAATCCATACATTTTGTTTGGCTTTGACAATAACATCATTTCATTATATGGAGACCCTCTTCCTGTTACTTCCCTGAATGGAGGAAATAATAATAACGGTAATATTGGTCAGGATCATTGCTGCTGTTTGCCTGAGGATAATTTTCCGGATGAAGATATGGATCAGTCATCACTGCAGGAAGAAATAATGAATCCTGGATCAGGCAAAAATCATGTTGGAGATCTTAAAGTATTAAGAACAGATATAGGCGCTGGTGTAATGCTAAATATTTCGAGCAAGAAATTGTTTACTAAATTATTTGCTGAGGCCAAATATGGAACGCAATCAACCAGTAGAACGGCAACTCAGGGCTTGAAAAATACATGGGCAAGTGATCAGATTACAATAAGCTTTGGCGTGGTTGTAGGTCTCAATTTAGCTGGATTATCCAGGTACTGATATTTAGCTCTGGTAATCATTAGTGGTCAGCGCTTTTTTTATCCACTAATGGTTCCAGGCTATAATTTTCAAAACAAGTCTACATCTAAAGAAATGTCGATTACACTAAAAAAGGATACCAATAAATTTAACAATTTAACGCTACATCAAATGAACTCAATCAAATCTTCTATAGACTCCATTCAAGGACTCCTGATGCTTATTGAGAGGTACGATAACCATCCGGATGCTCAAAATATTGTTAAACTTATTACACACTTAATTGAAAAGATGGAGAAAGAAATGCTGAGTGTAAATTAGTTCTTCTTTGTTTTCTGCTTTCTTACGCCTGCCTTCATTAAGAATAATTGATTTCAAGTACCCGGCTAGCATTCAAGCTTTTTCTTTACTTCTTGTATTTCGATAATATATCGGCTAAAGAATTTTTTTTGAGCAATTCAACAGTAGCATTTCTCAACTCCAAAAACGCTCTTCTAATGCCACACAATTTTTCATCAGTACATTCAACACAAGGTTCATAATATTTATAAGTAACACAGGGAATGGCAGCAATAGCACCATCAAATAACCTGATTACCTGCGCCAGGTTTACATCAGCAGGATCTCTTCTCAAATAATATCCACCACCCTTGCCGGCTTTGCTGCCCAATATGCCTGCCTTCTTTAAATCAAGCAAAATAGCTTCAAGAAATTTCTGCGGAATATTGTGCTGGGAGGCTATCTCTTTAATCATTACATAGCCCTCACCATATCTGGATGCCAGAAAAACAAGCGCATGTATGGCATATTTACTTTTCTTTGAAATCAAAATTTGTTGGAGATTAGAAAAAGTAAATGTACAATTATAATAATATAGAACACAAGACTTGTTTTTTACTGAATTGTTTGAAACTTTGACTTAAGAAGCCTGGCTAAAAGTGAAATTTACTGAAGCAAAAAGAATAGTGCTTGCCCTGAAAGAATTGCGTATGCTTCTTTTCAGGTTGTACAGAAAAACGCAAAAGCGGGTAGCCCTTATCTCTCCCATTGTTCTTTTCTATGCAAGCTTACTCAGTATTATAGTACTTATAGCTGATCTTGGATTTGACAACGGAGAGAAACAAATATGGTTCGACAGGGCTTATTTGATTTATTTCTGGATTATTTTCCTTTCTTACACCATGCAGATAATTTTTCGCGAACAGAAGCGAAGAAATCTCTACTTTCTTTTGGGCAATATTTTTTTCATGAGCTACCTGGCTTTGCTCTTACTCGTATTTCCTCCATTCAACATAAAAGCACTTAAAGCCTTTGGTCAGGTAGAATACACTCATGTAGGAATCATCATTCTGTTTGTGGTTGAGTTTTCAAAAAAATCGCTCGACTTGGATAAACTAAGAATTAATCCTGCCCTATTACTGGTTTTTAGCTTTGCCTTAATTATTGTAACCGGCACGGGCTTGCTTATGTTGCCGGAAGCCACCAAAAATGGCATTAGCTTTTTTGAAGCGTTGTTTACCTCAACAAGTGTAGTGTGCGTTACAGGCTTAATGATTGTTGACTTACCCGAAACCTTTACCCGCTTTGGGCATACAGTAATCTTAATTTTATTTCAGGCCGGTGGCTTGGGTATCATGACTTTCACAACCTTCTTCGGGTTCTTCTTTTCAGGCAGCAGCTCATTCTACAATCAGTTTATGATG
The DNA here is from genome assembly GCA_035327445.1 of Cyclobacteriaceae bacterium. Taxonomy (GTDB): domain Bacteria; phylum Bacteroidota; class Bacteroidia; order Cytophagales; family Cyclobacteriaceae; genus DAOLDI01. The sequence continues at coordinate 2,239 of DAOLDI010000024.1, forward strand.
AAAGATTTTTTGGCTGCTCAAAAAGCAGATGAGGTTTTTAAAAATCTGATCAAGATTGTACTCTTTACTTTTGGTATGGAGGCCATTGCTGCTCTATTGATATTCTATAGTGTTGACAGTAACTTATTTCCAAATACATCAGACCATATTTTCTTTTCCATCTTTCATGGTGTATCTGCATTTTGCAATGCAGGCATCTCTACCCTGCAAGAGGGCTTTCATCATTTAGACTATAGAACAAATTTTAATCTTCATCTCATTGTAGCATTTTTCTTTATCATTGGTGGGCTTGGCTTTCCGGTGGTCTTAAACTTATATTTTTATTTAAAAGAATGGCTGAGGGCAAGTATTAAAGCCATCAGATCAAAACAACAATTACCATCTCTGCCCCGTGTAATCAACCTGCATACCAAACTTGTAGTATATACTTCAGGATTATTACTATTGGCCGGTTTTATATTTTTCTTTATTGCTGAATACAATAATATACTTAAAGAGTACAGTTGGTATGGTAAAATAGTAACTACGATATTTCTTTCGTCATCCCCCCGTACAGCAGGCTTCAATACTTTTGACTTGAGTCAATTAAGCTTCCACTCCATCATGATCATCTTTTTATTGATGTGGATTGGCGCTTCGCCAGGTTCAACCGGTGGAGGAATTAAAACAACCACTTTTGCGGTAGGCACTTTAAACCTTTTCAGTTTAGGTCGCGGAAAAGATCGCGTTGAAATATTTCAAAGAGAAATTTCAAATCAATCTATCAGAAGAGCATTTGCCATTATTTCATTGTCATTAATTGTTATGGGATTTTCAACTTTTGGAATTACTTATTTCGACCCACAATTTGATTTGATGCAAATAGCTTTTGAATGTTTCGCGGCCTATTCAACAACTGGCTTTTCATTTGGCATAACGCCTGATTTAAGCATGCCCAGCAAAATTATTCTAATGCTTACCATGTTTACCGGACGGGTGGGTATGCTTACTATCATGATTGGCGTTTTACAAAAAATTAAAACAGATCATTACAGATATCCAAGTTCAGACATCTTTATCAACTAAATAATTTATTATGAAATTCATCATTTTTGGCTTAGGCAATTATGGCAATGCAATAGCTACCAAATTAACGGAGCTTGGCCACGAAGTAATTGGCGTAGACAACAGCATGCAAAAAGTTGATAGTTTAAAAGATAAAATATCACAGGTAATATGTATGGACTCTACCGACCGTGAATCTGTAAGCACATTACCCTTAAAAGATACTGATATTGCCTTTGTTTGTATTGGAGAAGATGACCGCGCTTCAATTATGACCAGTGCCTTGCTAAAGCAGCTCAAAGCAAAACGCATAATCGGTCGTGCTGTATCTGTATTGCAGGAAACAGTGCTGGAGGCCATGGGCGTGAAAGAAATTGTGCATCCCGAGAAAGACTCAGCAGAAAGAATGGCCAAGAATTTTGACATTGAAGGTGTAATTGATTCACTCAACATTGCGGGTGACCATGACATTGTAGAGGTAAAAGTGCCCGATCTTTTTGTGGGCAAAAATATTCAGGAGCTTAACCTGAGAGAAAAATACAATGTGCTCATAGTAACCATTATTAAAATCAAAAAAACAACAAACCTTTTAGGCAAGTTAAATGAAACTAAACAAGCTATGGGTGTTTTGGATCCTAATACCGTATTACAACAAAATGATATTCTTGTTTTGTACGGAAATATCAAGGATATCAAGAAACTGATACGCGATGCCTGATATATTTGCACCTGAATTGTAATGCTACTGTGAATGATTGTTGCCAAACCCAGGTTTAATACGCTTTTTTCCTTCGGACTTTTCCTCGCCATAAGCGCATTTGTACTTATCATCAATATAAGGATACTCTTGACAGAGCCTGAATTTTCACTTCTCCGGATTAGCATCGTAATCTTATTACTTCCCATTTGTCTCTATTTACTCTATCGCATTTTTCTGCAATACAAACGAATAAGTGTAGGTAAAAAGAAAATAAAGATTGAATACCCAATAAGAGGTAAAGCCCAAACCTATGATTTAAAGCAAATAGAAAGCTGGAAAGAAGAAAGTGTTAAAACCGGTAAGAATAATTATTACAAAGAACTGATCGTTAAATTTTCAGATGGTGAGGTGCTGAAAATGGGCTTGCAGGAATACACCGAATACAAAAAAATCATCAGCTATCTCAGTGAGCATGTTACCAAAAAACAGATAAGCTAAGTTTCAGCAGGTACCTTAAATCAGGCGCTGAACCATTATCAAAAGAATTTTAGTTTGAATATCATTTGGTTTTGAAAATCGGGTTTATTTTATCGAATTTCACGGCCTTATTGAATAACTATGAAAAGCAATGCAATTGTAATTACCGGGGGCTTGCTGGATACCAACAGCGCCAAAACTGCCCACGGCCTCATTAGAGGAACAGAAAGATTTAACCTCTTAGGTGTTATTGACCACAAACATGCCGGTAAAGATGCCGGTGCTGTGCTTGATGGTAAACACAGAAACTTACCGGTTTATGAATCTATACAAAGCTTCTTAGCACTCAATAAAGAAAAGGCAGCGTACTGTATTATTGGCGTTGCTACTAAGGGTGGCGTTATCCCTGATTCGCTCAGGCAAATGCTGCATCAGGCATTAGAAAGTGGGCTTTCTATCGTAAATGGTTTACATGAATATGTATCTGATATTCCAGACTTAGCAAAACTTGCGGCTGATAAAGGCCTGGAAATACTTGATGTACGCAAGCCCAAAAAATTTAAAGACCTGCATTTCTGGACAGGCAAAATACGCGAAGTAAAATGTCCTAAAATTTCTGTTCTGGGTACCGATTGCGCCTTAGGCAAAAGAACCACAAGCCGTTTTTTAGTGCAAGCCATGCAAAAAGCAGGCTATAAAGCAGAGATGATTTACACCGGCCAAACCGGCTGGATGCAGGGCGCAAAATATGGTTTTGTGTTTGACTCAACCCTGAACGATTTTATTTCTGGTGAAATGGAGCATGCCGTGTGGGAGTGTTACAAAAATGAAAAACCTGATATCATTTTTATTGAAGGCCAATCTTCACTGCGCAACCCCAGCGGCCCGGCTGGTGCAGAATGGATAGTATCAGCCGAAGCAAAATATGTAGTGCTGCAGCACAACCCTGCCCGCAAGCAATACAAAGACATGGAGTTTTATCCAGCCTATATTGCCCATCCTAAAGATGAAATTGAGTTGATCAAAATGTATGGAGGTGAAACTGTGGCTGTAACTATCAATACTGCCAAGATGAGCGAAGCAGAAGCCAGAGCCTCACAGCAAGAGCTGGAAGCTCAGTTAGGCATACCGGTAGTATTGCCACTCGAAGATGGTGTAGATAGCATGGTAAAGATTTTTGAAAAAATTATAAAAGAGTACAAGCATGACTAAAATCAAAGATATCAAAGTTTGGAGTGCCGATTTGGGCAACCAAAGACCTTATACCATTGCATTCAAAACAGTTGATGAAGTGCGCAATGCTTTTGTACTCATAACATTGGATAATGGCATTACCGGTTTAGGCTCGGGCAATCCAAGTGAGTATGTGGTGGGCGAAAACCTGACACAATGTTTGCAAGCGCTGGATTTAAACAATCTTGACTTTTTAATAGGTAGGGATATACGGCACATCAACCAGCTGGCTTTTGAAATCGTACAAAAGTTTCCAAAAAATCCTTCTGCAAGGGCTGCACTTGATATTGCTTTACACGATGCCTTTGCAAAATATTTAGACATTCCATTGGTACAATACTTTGGGCAGAAGATAAAATCCATGCCTACCTCTAATACCATCGGCATCAAAAATGTGGAAGAGACCCTGAAAGAGGCAGAAGAATTCAAACAAATGGGTTTTACCATTTTGAAAGTGAAGCTGGGCAAAGATCTGGAAGAAGATATTGAACGCATGGTTAAACTGCGCGAAGTGTATGGCAAGTACTTTACCATTCGCATTGATGCCAACCAGGGATATAATGTTGCACAAACCATAGACTTCTACAAGCGCACCAAACACCTGAACATTGAATTGATTGAGCAGCCCTTACCGGCCAAAGCTATTGATGAAATGCGCAGTCTGCCCGATGAAGTTAAAAAAATTGTAGCAGCTGATGAATCTTTAATTAGTCCGAAAGACGCTTTGGAACTAGCGAAGCCACCGCATGCAGCAGGTATCTACAATATCAAAATCATGAAATGTGGAGGGCCTAGTCAAGGATTGAAAATTGCAGACATTGCTTACCAGGCAGGTATAGATTTATTCTGGGGTTGCAACGATGAAAGCCTTGTAAGCATCACTGCATCACTGCATGCCGCTTTTGCTTGTCCGCATACCAAATACATTGACCTTGACGGCAGCCTCGACTTAGCACAAGATGTAGCCAAAGGCGGCTTCATCATAAAAGATGGCGTAATGTCTTGTTCAGATAAGCCAGGCTTGGGCGTGGAGCTAATTTAAATCTTCTAAACTTCAGCATTCAGAGCCTTAATCCATTTTTGCGTTAGCGCTTTGAATTTTTTTAAGCGTTCTGTTTTTACATCCTCTTCAATATACATTTCTGCTGCTTCGTAATGTGCCCTGGCCTGCAGGTATATTTCCTGTGCACCAATAATTTCAAGCGAAGCCTTTACCTTATGTGAGGCGCTTTTGAGTACTTCGAGGTTATGCTCTCGCAGCGCAGTCTCATAAGCTGCTTCAAGTTCATGAAGATTCTTTGTAAGCAATTGGATGAGTTCACTTTTAAAAGTTTCATCACCTTCAGCATAAACATCCAGCGCTTTACTCAATTCTGTTTTTGCAGCAGTAGCGTTTTGTCTTGCACAAAAATAATCTAAAGTGTTTTTCAGTTGCTCCGGTTGAAAAGGCTTCGTTATGGCATCATTCATTCCACTATTTCTAACCAATTCAAGTATTTCGGCTGTTACATCAGCAGTTAAGGCTATTATGGGGATTGATTTAAAATAGTCATCAGGCAGATTTCGTATTGCAGCGGCAGCCTCATATCCATTCATCAAAGGCATTTGTATATCCATCAAAACAAGGTCATAAGATTTTTTCTTGATCAAATCAACTGCCTCAATTCCATTATGGGCAATGTCATAACTTGCCCCCCACTTTTCCAGAAATTTCTTTATTACAATTTGATTTGCGCTATTATCTTCTGCTACAAGAATATGCCTATTGATAAGTGATTGAGAACTGATTTCAGTATTCGGGTACAATTTCTTTTCGCCTTTGTCAGAATCCTGCATATGCTCTCCTGCAGGAAGAAGCGCAGTAAAAGTAAAGATGCTGCCTTTGCCCGGTGTACTTCGTACAGATACATTTCCGCCCATTATTTCAATCAGCTTCTTGCTAATGGAAAGACCAAGACCTGTACCCCCATATTTACTGGAGGTATCAGGCGAAGCCTGAGTAAAGCTTTCAAAAATCAGGTTAATCTTACTTTCATCAATGCCAATGCCGGTATCGCTAATATCAAACCTGATCAGGTTTCTTTGCGCTGTTTCAGCCATGCCAATTTTCAATTCAACATAACCCTCGGCCGTGAACTTCAGCGCATTACCTAAAATATTATGAAGCACCTGTGAAAGTCTTAACTGATCTCCGTATACAAAAGTTGGAACCTGACTATCAATAATTAGTCTGGTTTCTACATTTTTATTTTTGCTGCTTAGTTGCAGTGTCATCACCAGGTTCTTAACTAAATCAACTAAATTGAAAACACTCTTTTCAAGTTCTACTTTACCTGCGTCAATTTTACTAACATCAAGTATGTCATTAATTATTCCCAGCAGGTGCTCGGCAGAAAATTTGATGAGCCTGAGATTTTCTTGCTGATCAGGCCTTGGCTTTTCAATCAACAGTAAATGAGAAAGACCAATAATGGCATTCATGGGTGTTCTTATTTCATGACTCATGTTTGAAAGAAACTGCGCCTTGGCCATGGTAAGCTGTTCAGCATTATCTTTTGCCAGTTGTAAGTAATGCTGAGTCTCTTTTACAGCTGTAATATCCCTGGCAATAATTTTTATTTTCTGAGGTATTTTATGCTGATATTCAATCTGCATATTAAGTCCTAGCCAGTATTGCTTACTATCTGCCTCAATAAGCGGATATTCTGAATAACAGTTTTGTGTTAAATTCTTGACCTGATGTCTTATAAAGCGCAAGGCTTCATCCCGTTTATCAGGCCGGATAATATCTTGAATTTTTGACTTTCCTTCTGTGTATGTCAATCCTACTTTTTCGAATAAGGCTTTTGATGAAGGGTTGAGGTAAGTGAAATTTCCATCTTTATCTAACTCAAAAATAATGTCTTCTGCCTGCTCAATAATTTCCCTGAAGGTCTTTTCCCTCTTTTCCAGCTTTTCATGCAAGTACTGTATTTCATTCAGTTTATTACTGAGTTCATTTTTATTGCTGCTTAATTCCTCATTTAAACTTTGCAGATCAGATACAGATTTTCGCAAACCCCTGATGATTGGAATAAACAACCAAACAAATTCAATACTTAAAACTAGAAGGGCTATTGCCGCCAGAAATAATTCGATGTTCTTCAACAACCTTAACTTCTCTTCAGAATCTTTCTGGTAAGCATTAACAGTTTTATCCATTGCGAGAAGAAATATTAACTCATTAGCACTAATAACTTCAATAGCATTCCTAATTTTCTCCTCTGATGGTTCGGCCAAAATATCCCGGCAAACATTTATCATCTTCACTAAAGGCCCTGTAAGGCTGTGCAACAAAGAGTCGATCAGGGGATTCTTTGCTTCAGCAGAGCTTGCGAGTAAACTAAAGTGAACATGCTCCCATTTATCAATGAGTTTACTGAGGCTGTCCAAATGCTCTAGTTTTGCTACGCCATATTTTTCAATATCCTGCTCCAGGTAAAGTACCAGTTTAGATATGCGCTGACTAAGCATTCTTTGCTTACCTGCCTCATTGATATGCTGTGCATCTCCATATTGTTGCCTGATATCAAACTGAATAATCGCCTGGCTGGCTATTATCAGAATTACAATAGTGGAAATAAAAATTATATAGCGTTTTCTGTATTTACTAACGTTAAATGACATATTAGCATCTGGCCTGTTAATGTAATGTACAATCTTTTATTTTATAAGTTTTTTCTCAAAATTTGTTAAGTTTAAACAATAACAACACATACTACTTTGGATAAAAACGTCAAAATACTTGTCTGTGATGATGATGAAGTACTCATCAGCATGATTCGCTTCAAACTTACACGAGAAAACATCGGGGAAGTTGATAAAGCACAAGACGGAAGAGAAGCGATGAGCCTGATCAGGCAAAACGCATATGATTTAGTTATTACTGATATTTATATGCCATTTCATTCTGGGCTTGAAATCATCACATTATTGAGAACAGAGCTGAAGCGGCAAACTCCAATCATTGTATTATCCGCAGAAGGACTTGAAGAGACTGTACTCCAGGCTTTTGAATTAGGTGCAAACGATTTTCTGAGTAAACCTTTTAGTCCTAATGAATTGATGGTGCGGGTAAAACGATTGTTAAACAAATAGCTTCAAGATGAACTTGTTTGCCGATTTATTAAGGTTACTTGAGCCATACCCGCCAAGAATTGTATGGCATATAGCGCTATTAACTTTGTTTTTAGCAAGCGCGGTTATTATGGCTTCTCTAATCTTATTTAGTCGCCTGGCAAAAAAAATAAAAGAGCAAAACAAGAAGGTACTTATTACAACTATTGCTATGCACGTCAATGCTATTCTCATAAATGATCAGACGGAAGAAACTGTAACTATAAAGTCATCTTTCAAATATAATATGGACAAACTTTTTCTGGCCTGTAACAAAATTTGGAAAAAGCAGCTTTTACTGGATCACCTCATTGAAATAAAAAAAAGCATAGGAGGATCCTCAGCCAACGTAATTGATAAAATTCATGAAGGGCTAAATTTGCAAAGCATCAGCTTAGGTAAGCTTAATAGTTTTTTGTGGAGAGTTAGGGCGAAGGGAATTAAAGAACTGGCTACATTCAATTGTAAAAACCAAATCAAACATATAAGCAAATTTTTATGGGTCAGAAATAAAGTACTCAGAAACGAAGCATACTTTGCCGTAATTCAATTATCAAGTCATGATCCCCTTGTTTTTTTAGATCGCTTTGCAGGCAAAATCACACCCTGGATGGAACTGAATTTTCATTACCACCTGTCTAGAAATATTGAATCAAAAAAAATTGACTTCAGCAGATGGTACAATTCAAAGAACATTGAGGTTGCTTTGTTTGCCATTAGAATGACTATCCGGTTCAGGCAAATTTCTCATGTCGATAAATTAAGTAAACTACTCAGCAGCAACCAGGCAGAAATAAAATGGGCTGCTGTAAAAGCCCTTGGGCAATTGGAGGCGTATCAATACGCTGATGAAGTTGCAGGCATGCACCAACAATGTTGGCATAATAATACTTATAGCAAAATATGGCTAAAAGCAATGTCTAACCTGGCCGATCACATACACCACAAACAGCAAATCATTTTCTTTCTCTCGCATGATGACCTATTAGTAAGACTTGAAGCTACACGTGCCCTTGTTGCAATTGGTGGTAGTATGCAAGATATACCCCCCAGTATCAACAGATTTACGATAGAGCCATTATTCGCTCATGTGAATAACCCCCTGCTTAAGTTATGATGAATGCCTATGAATTAATTTATTTTGTAGCAGAAAAGGGTATTCTCATATATGCCATAGCAATATGCAGCGCCTATTTAGTTCTGGCTATACTTTCAAGAATAGAAATGAGAAAGTATATCAGCAAAAATTATTTTGTTGATCACAAAGTCATCCTTTCATCTCCTCTTGCTCCCAGTGTTACTTTAGTTGCACCGGCTTATAACGAAGGACTCACCATTACAGATAATGTTAAGTCGTTACTTTCTATTATGTATAATAATTATGAAGTAATCATTATTAATGATGGCAGTAAGGATGACACAATAGAAAAACTAATTGCCGAATTCGACTTAAGAAAAGTAGAATATGTTTTTAAAGAGAGTATTAAAACCAAACCTATAAGAGGTATTTATAAATCGACTAACCGGGCTTTTAAAAAATTACTTGTGGTTGACAAGGAAAATGGAGGAAAAGCAGATGCATTGAACGTTGGTCTTAATCTATCTGCAAATGAATTGGTAGCTTGTATTGATGTTGATTGCATCATAGAACCAGATGCTTTACTTAAAATGGTTAAACCATTTATGCAGGAGGAAGAGACTGTAATTGCTACAGGAGGTGTTGTGCGCATTGCCAATTCATGTGTTATTGAAGAAGGGAGATTAGTAGAAGTAAAATTACCCGAAAGTCTGTTGGCAAGATTTCAAGTGCTGGAATACCTGCGTGCATTTCTATTAGGAAGAATGGCCTGGAGCAGACTAAACGGATTACTGATTATCTCAGGCGCATTTGGCTTGTTTAAAAGAGAAATTGCGCTCAATTGCGGTGGCTTTGATCATGATACCGTTGGTGAAGATATGGAACTGGTTGTTAGAATGAGAAGGTATATGCATGAGCAAAAACTACCTTACAAGGTGGTTTATATTCCAGATCCACTCTGCTGGACGGAAGCTCCTGCAAACAATCGTATTTTAGGCAGGCAACGCAATCGCTGGGCACGCGGAACTATTGAAACCTTACTGAAGCACAAGAAGATGTTTCTAAACCCCAGGTATGGTCTCATGGGAGTTTTGAGTTTTCCTTTTTGGCTGATATTTGAATGGTTAGCTCCTTTCATAGAATTCTTTGGCATTGTATATTTTATTGTAATGACAATTATTGGCAGAATTGATTGGATCTTCTTTCTTTCTATGCTTGGTGCAATTTATTGCTTTGCACTTTTTATTTCGGCATGGTCATTACTTGCTGAAGAGCTTTCTTATTTTAAATACACACGCAAACGCGATATCTTTAAAATGATAATTGTAGCCATGATTGAACCTATAATTTACCATCCAAGAATAGTCTGGTGGTCTATAAAAGGTAATTTTGACTTCTGGAAAGGAAAGAAGAGCTGGGGTGAAATGACACGACAAGGTTTTGTTCAATATAAAAAAACTGAAACTGCAGTTAAAACATCATGAGGTATGTAAAGTATTTAATATTATCCATTTTACTTGGCACTCTAAGTACTGGCATGCTGTGT
>DAOLDI010000025.1:0-12364 GCA_035327445.1 Cyclobacteriaceae bacterium
AACTGTATGCTGGCAGTATCTATACCGGCTAGTTGTAACTTAATCTTTGCCAAATTTTTCAAACTATCACCATCAGCTGCAATCTTTATTTGCACTTTGCCGCTTAAGCCGCGAATGATATCAAATACAACATTGTGCATAGAAGTATCATTTTCTTCCCAACCCAGCCATACGGCTTCATGCGGTTCAAACTCTCCGGGCATGTAGAAGGCAGAGTGGTCTTCTTTTTCTATACAGGAAAGAATGACAAGCGATATTGAAAGAAGTAAGATAAATTTTTTCATAGCTTTTATTTTATTGAAGGACGCGCAGGCAACTGACGGGTAATGCAGTGTATGCCTCCGCCATTAAAGTTAAGATAACTTGAGTGAATGGGTATTATCCTGTGTTCAGGAAAATAGCTTTTTAACAATAGCCTGAACTGTTCTTCATTGGCTGAATTACCGCCATCTGCTATATAGGATGGAAATAAGACCAGTTTATTGCTAATGAAAAAATTTAAATAAGTTGAAGTGAGTACACGTGGAATTGTATCGCCTTGTGTATAACCCTGCTGTTGAAAAAAGTTAAGCGCTGATGCAGATGGTAGGCGCATGCTATCTACCACAAAATCTCTCAGGAACAAACCGGGCATAGGTGCCTTTACAATGTTCAGTTTGTTGCCATCCTGGTCACGTGCTTTTTCTAAAATATGCAAATTGATTTTCATTCTCTCATGATTTTCAGCTGCAATGGGATTTGCTAAGGCTTCTGTTTCATTTACCCAATTTAGCATTACTGTATTCGGATTTATAAAGCGAGCAAATTCATCCACATGGCCGCCTGTTCCGCCTACCATGTACTTTCCATAAAAAGTTGGGAACTCATCATCTTCGGCCAATCCTTTGTCAAGCCAAATGATGTTAACTATACCCAATACTTCAGCAAGTTCTTTTTCAAAATTTTTCAGATAATCCTCATCAGTAATATTTTCAGGTTTGTTTCTTAGAATAAAAGGCTTACTGATGAGGGCACTTCCTTTTCCATTGCTGTCGATAGCGCCACCTTCCAGGTACAATTCTGATGTATGAATTTTTTCATTTTTAAAGCCGGCCATCAGACTATCACTGCGCATCATCAGCATGTCACTTGCTCTTAATTTTATTTGTGTTAATGAATCAAAACCAAGGCGTTCAGAAATTCTTTTATACCTGAAATAACCTGTGTGTTGAAAGTCGATGGCTATTCTTTCACCTTTATCATTTACTACAAATATGGGTGCAACATCTCTGGCCCAAAATAAAGAACGACCGGGTATTTGATGGATATGAATACGGGAACTGTCTAAGTCATTACCCGATAACACTTCTTTCATCACTTGATGCAGGCTGTCATTGCTTACCCAAACTTCAACGGGTACATGTCTATGAAGTGCTTGCACTATATTTCGAAAAATCAGGTGCAGGGTGTCGCCTGTTTCCCAGTTGCCATCCCAGCCCATCCATACTGCTTCTTGTTCTTCCCATTCGGCCGGAAGATAAAAAGCAGTAGGGTCTGATTTTTCTTTGCAGGAATAAACAAGCAATGTGATTAATGAAAGGATCAGTAATTTTCTCATAGAACAGGGAAGGTAATCAATTTGCTTATGTAAACCGCATCAAATAGAAATGGAAATAATAGCTCTGACTAACAATGGTACCAACAGTTGAATGGACTGCCTTATTTCATATTTCATTTGAGCTTGAAATAGTTCGAAAAATGCTATCCAAACATATTATTTGAATACGTTTATGCATTTACATACCCATTCTAAATCTCATTCAATGGTATTCAGATTGACCTCGATCTTCAACTTAACTTCATCAAGCATCTCCATAACATCCTCAAAACTCGTGGTAGGTAGCAGGCTGTATTCCAGTGCGGAACCGAGTGTTGATTCTTTATTCATTTTTTGAGCAGCTGTATATCCCAGTTCAATAACTGTTAAGGGAAGATTCAGGTTGTTGATTTTGCCTTTATATACCTCCACAATTGCACATCGCAGTCCAATTGTTTTACTGTTTGCATCGCATTTTCCGGGTGGATCTGCTCCCCAGGTTTCTTTTTTTAACAGCTTTTGAATTTCTTCTAATGCCTTGAGGTCATCTTTGGTGAATACCAATTCCGGCCGCTCACAAGGATTGCAGTGTACATTGTCAACTTCTTTCCCAAGCGCAATATCGGCTACCCAATCGCGCAAGCGGATGCCGTTTGATTGATAGCCATAGAAACTATAAAGCTGAATGGAAGTGTGTTTGTTGCCGCCAATTAAATTACTTTTGAAATGCGGCACCTCAGCTTTTATATTCTTGTCTGTTTCCTGAATTAATTCAAAAACATTAGGGTCTTGAATGGATGTGAGCTTGATGTTTGAAGCTTGCACATGGTCAAACGCATGGTTTACCTGAAATAATTTAAGGTTCTCTGCTGACTTCGAAGCAAGTATTACAAACTCATCAAATCCCGAAGTGCTTCTGAGTTTTTCCCATCCGGGAAACGTATTTAATGTATTTGGGAGACCCCATTGACTCGGGTCACCTGCCTGGGCAATGGTTTCATTGAAACTTCCTGAATCATCAGAAAGTGAAGTTACCTGCGCATTTCTATAGTGTTGAGCAAGGTAACTTGCATAGAAGGGACTGGCAATAGCTCCTGCACTAAAACCTGTAACAAAAATTTCTTTAGGTGATTTGATATTTTTTTGAATCCATTCAATGGCAGAGAAGGTATTTACTTTACCGCGATGATGAACGGTGAATTCTTCCACTTTGCCATCGGCTGTTTCTTTGGTATACACCACATCTCTATTGCCAAAATGCACATCTCCTGTACAATAGGGCACGGCAATAATAGTATAATCTTTGAATGGATTTTCCGGATGTTTAAAATTGAGAATACCATCGAAGTCAGCAATACCCAATCCTTGCCCCAGCCTATGTACCATCAAGCGGTTGGACGTATCGCAGCTTTTGGCATCCCAACAGGCGCCACCGCCAAACAATACTACCAGAATTTTTTCGCTACTGGCTGGCCTTACATGAAATTCATATTCTGTGCCCCGGGCACACATGGTTTCCCCACCAGGCTTCAGGGTATTCCAGCCTTCGTTTAAGTCTTTGAATTCTGCTATTGCTTGATTCTCTCCACTCTGTATGGTTTGAGAAAAACTTAAAGCGACATAGCAAAACGCTAACACGGATAACCAAAATCTATTTATTATTTTCATTTTTATTTTTAGCTAATGTTATTATTTCAACCAATTCTTTCTTACACCATTAAAGGCCAAGACACATTGTATAATTCCAATTAATACAGCGAGTGATGAAAGTATCAAACCTAAATTTGAAATAAGTCCGAACACTCTACCATCAATGAGAAACCATGTATCTCTAAGTATGAACATAATTGGTGGAATTAATAAAGTGTATGCTCCCAACTTCCTACCCAGCAATACGAGTGAGACACCAATTACACCGCTTATTACTCCTATACCTGCCGCAAACATGGCCCATGTTGGTATATCTAACATCAATTCTCTACCTGCCTCAGACATTGAAGCTAATTTTGATTCACTTCGGGAGTTTCCTGTATAAACACCATAACTGAAGTAAAGCCCCCAAGCGAGCATAAGGAGAAATATAATACGAAACCATAATGGCATTATTTTATTTTGTTTTCCCGATTCATTTGAAGTGTCTTTTTGTATCATCTCTTTGGATTACTAGTGATTTTAAAAACTAAAATGAACACAGTATTCAACATACTTTGTACATCAGTATTATTGTGCTTTGTTCAATAGGTTAAAGTTATTGCAGGATAGCGTGAGCTATATTATGCTAAAGTCCCAAATCATGGAAGAATTGTTGCGCACTTTAAGAATCGGTTTGTGGAGAATAAATAAGTAAAGGCGGAATTAATCCATCAGGTTCCTGTAGTCTGAAGGCTTACAATCAAACTCTTCGAAAAAGCATTTGGAGAACCAGCCGGGGTTATTGAAGCCAACTTTCCAGGCAACTTCTGCAATGCTCATTTCCTGCTGAGCCAAATGTTCTAAAGATTTTTGTAGTCGGTAGATTTTTAAAAGTCGGTTAGGAGAAACACCCGCATGTTTCTCTAGTTGCCGGTAAAATTGAGAACGACTAAGATTGAGTTGCTTGCTAAAATCTGTTACTTGAAATTCGGCATCATGATGCCTTGCAGATAATATCTTTAATACATGATGGAGAAATTTACTGTTCGACTGAAGACTTAAAGACTCCAGGTTATTTACTGTTTTTCTAATGGGTGAAATTAAGGGAACAGCATCTTCTTTGGGATAGTATTCTAAATATAATGTGCCATCAGGTGCATGTATAGCCAGTCTTACATTTCCGTCAGACCGAAATGGGGTGATGTCTATAAACATTCCTGCCTCGTATTGGAAGTTTCCAGCTTTATCCAAAATCAAACAGAGTCGCTGTCGTAACAATGTAATCAGTTTCCCAAATCTTGTTGTAATTCTGAATGTTGAATTGTCAGAGTATTTATTAATCTGATCTTTTTCAATCTTAAGCATAGCCTCTGTATGGACAGATACAGACTTTAATACCGATGTCCAGTCTTTTGGATAGATTATTTCCTGCCACGACCCTAAACCTCGCTTGAAAAATGTTCTTTCATACCCGGTAAGCTCTAGGAAGCGTTCATTTAGAAATACCATTTCTCCGGTTTTAAAATCAAAGATGTAATTGAAGTAAAGGCCGGAGTTATTATCGCAAGGAAGTTTATCGTATGGAATAGATGGTTTTTGCGTATGGTCTTGCAGTAAATCATCAGCGTGGCGATGAAAATAATCAGAAGCTCCTGAAAATGATTGCAGTAATTTCATCCGTCTTTATCTTTATGATTGAAGAAATGGAATAGTTATATGCTACCTGTTTTTCAACAACAGCAGGCTTTTAATTACCAGGAAAATTATCATGCTTATAAGAAGTTTTTCGTTTGAAATCAGCTTATTAAGCTATTCAGAATCGCAGCCAATTATATTGTTTGAAGATAGTCACTTATTTTTACTTGCGCAATTAGTTATTCCAATTCTCAACCATCTCAGCAACTTTTGGGTGGGTCTTCCCGCGTAACATACTAAGGAGTTCTTCATCGCTCATTACCTCCTGCGAATTTTTGAGTGCATTCCATATTGATTGCAACGCTTTTAATCCACCGGCATCATATATTTTTTTTGCTGCCACATCAAAGCCCAACTGATACCAGCCATAATTTTGTGGTGCTGTGCGTGCAATGATTTCATACGATGCTTCAAATTGCTCCAAGGTGGTGTAAGCATATTTCGCACTACCAAACCCGACAACTATTTCAGGAAGGAGGTCGTTAGCCGGAAGAAGTTCAGGCGCAATCTCGGCTATTATGGTATGCTTAATCATGTTGCAAAAGAGCTCATCGAGCCAGAATCGTGGCTTTGAGAGATTACCCTGTAGGCGAAAAGCATGTCCCAGTTCGTGAATGGCCAGCAAGTTAAAGAATGCTTTTCCGCTCAATATGCCTTCATCTGTAGTATAGGTTTCGGTATAAGCTTCTCTCAGTTCGGCAGGCACTATTTCTGCAGGAGGCATCTGGCTTTGCCAGAAGGGATTGTCTTTCGCGGCTACTACCAGGGTGTTGTTTCTGCTGTTGTGCGGCATGCCATAAATTACCGGCATATTGGCAAAGCCAGGCCAATCATCCGGAGATAAAATAAGTAAAGTAACTTTTGGACTAAAGCCTGCTACTCTTTCTTCCATATAGATTTTGGCGCGGTCGCACAAAGCCGCTATTTCCCTGCCCGCTTCTTCCTGACCCTTACTGATGTAAACCGGCATGGAGTAACCTTTGAGTTCCATGAGCTGAGCATAGTCTTGAGCCTGAATTGGTACAACAAATAATAGACAAAAGAGAAAAGTAAGTGTTATGTTTTTCATGTTTTAATAATTTATTTTGTGAGTATCTGTTTCAAGTTCTAAAACAACAATTAAGCGTCTTTCCGATCGACTTAATTAAATCTTAATAAATTAAAATAGTATGATGGAGCGAAGCGATCTATTTAAGCAAGCAATTTTCACTAAAAGATTGCTTCGTCACATTTTATAATTTGTACCTGAACGAATTTTTACGTTCCTCGCAAAGACGATGATGCGTAGGATTGCAAGCGGATACTCACTATTTATTTAATACAGTCATGCGCGACTCAGGTACGTTATTGATATTTAGCTGAATAAATATCAGAGAATTTATGTTTCATTTTTCCAAACTAATCTCCACCCTCACTTCATCACCCAACACCAGGCTTGATTCACCAATGTTAAAATCCAAACGATTGATATTGAACTCAGCTTTGAAGTACTGTTTATGACTGCTTGTAACTATAGTAAAAGGAATTTCTATTTCTTTTATCACATCCCTGATTTGTAAATCGAATGTTCCGGTGTAATTCCCTTTTCCTTTAGCTACTATTATTTTTGATTGCAAACTGATGAAAGAAAACTTTTCTACATGAAAGTATTGTCTGCCTTGTAAATGTTTGTCGCGCAGTTTTATTCCTGTATCAATAGAGGCCGGATTGGCACGACCACTGATTTTGCAGTTGGCTAATTTTTTAGCATCCCAAACAATATCATATTCCCAATCGCTTATGGTACCATCCACCGTGATGCCTGCATTTTTAATTTGAAACCGAATTGGCTCAACCCCTTTCTCAATGCTTGTGCTAAATATTGAGATGGAAAAAAGAATGAATGAACAGACTGCTTTCATGACTTACAGGGTTAAGAGGTAGGCAATCAAGGCTTCTTTTTCTGCTTTGCTCAAATCCATGCCAAATTCATGTCCGGGTACTGCTTTTGTTTTTACAGTGTGCGGTTTAAATCCGGTAGGAACATAATCATCTTTCAGTCGGGCAGGGTCAAATAAATCTTCCAGATTGGCTAACGTAGCATCGTGCATGAAGGGCCCGCGATACCAAAGACCAAGCAAGGAGGGAACTTTATAATAGCCGGTTCCTCTACGGGTGTTCATGGTATAACCAGGATCGGTGCCTACAGATATGTCAAAGATGTCGTATTTGCTGTAATGTGCATCAGGTATGTCAAAACTATCGGCAGGCGTCAGCTTGTTGTTGGTAAAAAGTGGAGGTGTGTGGCAGGTAACACAGCCTTGCTCGGCAAAAATAATTTTACCTTTTTCGCTCAGTGCATTTGGTTTGTTGGGGTTGTCCGGTGGAGTAAGTGAATACACATATTTGGCAATAGCCAACAGTTGTTCTTCCGAGTGACGATCATACGTTCCCGGAAAAATAATTGGCTGTCCGTTGTATAATCTTTCTTTGGTCAAACCAATCGGATTATAATTACCATAGAAATTCAAAAAATCCAGCGCCTGATTCATGGCGATGTAGCGCATCATGTCTTCGATGTTACGGTGCTGACTAAGGCCGCCATGATCTAAATACTTTCTGTCTTTCACGCCAATTAAATTAGGCGCTTGCGGAGGATACAAGATGCTGGTTCCCTGTCGACCGAAGGCCCCTTCAGGAACGGCTTTGTAAGCTTCTATAATTTCTGCCTTACTGCTGCTGGCCAACTTGCCATGTGGATCATCTTTTACCCAGGGACTATCAAAAAGTATTCTTGTTATTCCCTGAACTCCTCTTTCCGAAGCGCCATCTGATTCAAGCGCGTAAGCAAAAGCTTTATCGCCCGACCAATTCCCTTGGGCGCCTTTTATCAATGTGCCATCATCCATCACACGGGTATGGCACATGCCGCAGGACAGATTGCCTAAGTACACCTTTCCTTTGCCAGCCACTACCCATTGCGCAAATGGGAAAATACCATCAGGTGTAATACGCATATCCGAATACGTGTAGAATTCCCGGTCTCTTACATGTTTTGTGCTGATGATGGCATCGAGTGTATCAATAGGATAGTCAAACAATAATTCACCGGCCTTAATCCAGTCTTCTTCAGTTTTAAGCTGCGATGCATCAAACACAATTTGTGCATCTTGCTCATGCAACCATTCCCAGTAACCTTCCGGTTCATAATCCGGATGATAGACCGGATAGGTTTTATAGATTACACGCTCGGGTAATGCATAATAGAATTCTTCTGTAACGGGTTCAACTGAATAAGCAGGGTAGGCATTGGGTAGTTCCCAGTTTTTCAATGCTTCGTTTGTCCAGATGGGTGGAATTTCAGGATAATAATATTGCCAGGTTTGAATAGATGAAAAACTAAGCGCAGCCACACCTATAGCCATAAGAATAATGAGTTTAGGTTTTGTTTTCATAGCGTTATGCATTCAGTTACAATATCAGGTGAATACATTTTTGAAAATCACATTGTGATGTTGTGGTTTCAATAAATGTTATGCACAAAAATCTCTTCTAAGTATTAAAACAGATAGTACAAAAACGACAATATTGACTGTAGGTCACCTTGTCAGCCTGAGCTTGTCAAAGGCTAAAACCTGTAAGCGGCTTGAAACCTGAAGGGGGCATTAGCAATTTCGTTCTCCATCAATGTTGGAGTAACACCCGAAAATTGCTTGAAGTCGCGAATAAAATGCATCTGGTCAAAGTAACCACTTTGGTAAGCGATAGATGCCCAATCTATTGTATGGCTACGTTCAAAAATATTGTAGGCATTGGCAAATCGTGTGATACGCGCGTACATCTTGGGCGACATACCTAAACGCTCGTAACACTTTCTTTCAAACTGTCTTAGACTTAAACAGGCAAGGGATGCTACTTCACTTATCATTACATTTCCATTTCGCCTGATTAACTGGTGCATGGCTAAATCAAATGGTAAAACATCCTTTAGATTTCTGAGTTTGTTGAGCAGAAACTCCTCTACTTTATTTTTTATTGCTGAGAGGTCATTCAATGGGGAACAATTCTGAATAAGTCTTTCAATTTCCGGACCCAATAAATAATGCCCATCGAATCCATCATCATAAAGTTCGTTCATGGGTATGCCCAATAATCTGTGTAGTCCGCCAGGTTGAAAACCAATATTTACTGCCTTATGATGTTTGTTCACCATTAGATTCACACGGGTTACCTGTGGGCCAACTACAACACAGGTTGGTTTTAAAGAAAATTGATCTTCATCAATTTTCTTGGCTTTCAAAGGTCCGCTGAGATACAAGACCATACAATGATGCGGAGTGGGTGGATAATGACAAATCAGGTTTTCAGAATCAGCAATAGCATCAATTACCAAAATGTAATTTACAAAATCCCGCAGAGCCGGGTGTGGTTTGAATAGTTGAACTTTTTCCACGTGCTTGCCTGAGGGTGGGCAGGTTGTATTTGCTAAAGATAGTAATTTATCAAGCTTTGACCAATTGGAAGATTTGATTTAATCTTTTCTGATAAACTTTTTCAGGTAACTGCCTGCCTTACTGTCTAACCTGATATTTTTAACTACTTCCTGTTCGAAGAAACTTGACTCACTTTTCTTTTTATTTCGATCAGGTACTTTGTTGGTGCTGCGCAGAAAATATTCTTTCGATTTGGAATGATACAGTAAATGGAAACTATGTTCGAATTCCCGATTAACTTTTTTCAAATCATATATGCGGCTGTAATCGCCTTGTTCCAATTGGGTTTTAAAATCATCAGGTTGAGCAATCACGGTAAGGGCATCAAGCTCATCATAATCGAACCACTTGTTTTCTGTTTCGCAGAATGGTCTGTTTACCCGATCTCTGAAATTAAAGGGCAGTGCACTGAAGTATAAACTGGCCTCAACAATCCAGAAGATATGCAGACCCAAACCTTTGAAGCCTATATCCCAGATATCCACAGCACCAATTTGATTGTGGTAATGCCACATTAAATCAGGTCTGATGAGCAGACTTGGAAAAAACTTTGTTTCGAATGAAGCTACATACTCTTTCGCAAAATCTGTCTGAATGACTATATCATTATGGCGCATCACCAAATCCATCCACACGGCCCAATGCACATAAAGAAATACAATGGCGCTGATTGTGCCTAAAATTCCCGCAAGCTCTTTGCTTCTGATTTTACCGTAAAAGACTACAAAGAGACTATCAACCCTTGCCATAATGAATAGAATAAAAATGTAGGGCAGAAATCCCAGGAAAAACTCAGGCATGTTGATCAAAGCATAGCTGTAGGCATATGCCCATACCATGCAAAGCGGTACACCAACAAAAAGGTAAACAAACAGTGCGCGACTTTCCCATTTTCCTGATGGATGATAATAAACCTTGTCAGACAAGTTTTTCATTGATGGCTTTGGAAACAGCTTCAGTTTGTGAATGCACCTGTAATTTATCGTAAATCTTCTTGATATGTGTGCGCACGGTGTCAATGCTTATTTCAAATTGTGCGGCAATCATTTTATAGCTGTTGCCCTGGCTTAGCGATTTCAGTATTTCCTGTTCTCTAGGCGTAAGCTGGTAATCAATAGCTTCAGGTTTGCGCATAGATTCAATTACCATGCGTGCAATGCTGGGCGACATGGGTGCGCCACCTGCAATAGCTTCTTCCATAGCTTCAAAAAGTTTGGATGAGATGTGTTTCTTCAGCAGATAACCGGTTGCTCCCGATTTCAATGCCTCAAACACATGCAGGTTATCATCAAACACAGTGAGCATGATGATGGGTACCCCTGCATTGAATTTTCTGATTTGCTTTACAGCTTCAATGCCCGTCATACCGGGCATGTCAATATCCATGAGTATGATTTGCGGCTGCAATGTTTTGATTTGTTCGCCTGCCGCCAACACATTGTCATATGCTCCGGCAAGTTCGTAATGCTTATCGGTTGCCAGTAACGCGCACAGGCTTTCTCTCAGCAAAACATTATCCTCATATATAACAGCCCTTAGCGCCATATTGAAATTTTCAATAAAGGAAAACTATCTTTTCATGAGTGCCAATACCCTAATCATGTGATGGGTATTTGCAGCTGTATGTTGGTGCCTTGGCCTGTCGCGCTGCTTCTGCTGATTTTGCCTCCAATACTTTGTGCGCGATGTTCCATATTTTTCAAACCATTACCATTTTTTACTTTTAGCTGATCAAAACCTTTTCCATCATCCTGCACTACTAAAAGCAGGTGTTGATTTTCGGCAAGAAGTTTAATGAATACGTTTTTGCCTTCACTGTATTTGGCGGCATTGTTGATACTCTCTTTAAAAATCAGGTATAGATTTTTTCTTTTCTCTACATCAAGTTTAATGTTGCTGGTATCACCAATTTCTTCAAAAGTATAATTGATGTTTTTGGGCTCTAGTATTTCGGCAGCAAACTCTTTCATTTTGATGATTAACTGAGCAAGTGAATCATTGTTGGGATTGATAGACCAAACAATGTCAGACATGTTGTCCATCATTCTTGAAGATTGCTCGCGTATGCGCTGAAAATAATTTTCTGCTTGATTGTTGCTGTTAAGCGCCATATTGCTGATGATGTTGATACTCGACAGCGTGGAACCTAAATCATCATGAAGGTCGCGCGCAATCTGGCTGCGCATTTTCTCCATTTCCAGTTGTCTTCGTGTGCGGTTTAGTACGCGGTAACGATTAACAAACACAATGCTGATAAGGACAACCGCTGCCAATGCAAATAAGATAAGCGTGAGGTTGGCACGCTGTTTTTCAAGCTCCAGCGTTTTTAATTCCTGTTCTGCTTTTAATAAGGCAATTTCTGCTTCCTTCTTGCCAGATTCATATTTTGCTTCAAGGTCGTGTATGCGCGATTTTAATTCAAGACTTTCCAGGGAATCTTTCAAAGCGGCATGCAGCTGACTAACCTCAAAAGCTGATTTGTAGTTATTTGTTTTACGGTAATGTTCCATTAAAAATCCATAAGCACTTGCTTGTGTACTGATGTTCTTGCTTGCCTTTGCTTCTTCAATGCTTTGCAGCAGAAAACTCAGCGCCTTGCTATCCTGATTTAATTCAGAATATATCCTGCCAATTTCAGCGTTAAGTTGTGCGTTAAAGGTTTTTGAGCCGAGCTCATCTAATAATTGCTTGGCTTGCAGAAAATAGTCGAGAGCTTTTTTAGATTCTTTGTTCTTTTGATAGACTTTACCAATGTTAATAAAATTTGTAGCCAGTACTTCGCGCAAGCCAAGTTCTTCATTAATGCTTGCTGCCTTAAATAGTGTTTCAAGTGCTTTATCAAAAACATTTGTATCCATGTAAATATTTCCAATATTATTCAGCACTGCTGCCATTCCTGTTTTATCTGCACGTTGTTCTCTAATGGCCAGCGATTTTTCATAATACAGAAGTGCTTTATCGTACTCTTGTTGAGAATAAAAGGAATTAC
>DAOLDI010000026.1:0-12237 GCA_035327445.1 Cyclobacteriaceae bacterium
GTTTACCGGGCTGCCATTTATACATTTTTAGAACACGCAAAGCTTCCTCATCGCAACCAAAACCTATGCCCCGCACAATTTCAAATTGTGTAGGTTCTCCTTTTTCGTTTACAATAAATTTGATGTAAACAATACCTTCTATACCTGCATTTACAGCCTTGCGCGGATATTTCAGGTTTTTCTCCACGAATTTGTAAAAAGCAAGCAACCCTCCTTCAGGCACAGGCATGGTTTCAGCATTAAAGAAATATTCAGGATTATCTTCAGGAGGGGCATCACCAATATTAATGGACTCCCCGGTTTTCTCGGTTACTTCAGGTTCATTCGGCTCTTCAAAATTCTGCTCCTCAGTTTTTTCTGCTTCGGGTTCTGCAGCCTCAACTTTGCTGATGTCTTTTGGTTTGGGCGGCTGTTTGATTTCAGGCTTTCTTTCAGGAAGGATTTCGTCAATTGGAGTATAATCCTCTATGTCTTGCCATGTGATTCGGTTACTATCATCAACAGGCGTTTCCCATTCAAACGCGGTGATAACGAGCAGGAGACTGATACATAGCCCCAAATTCAATAGCATCGCTCTTCTGCCTGGCAGTTCGAGACGCGGGTGTTTTCTGGTTTCCATATATGCTGTGGCTTAGTTCTATTTTCTGGTTTTCCTTTTGCTCCACTTGCTTCTTTTCCATCTTCACAATCAGGTATACCATTAAAAACAGCGAGAGCATGAAGAGTATCAAGGTGATACCCTTGATCAGTTTTTTAAATTGCTGTTCGCGTTCATAGCGCCTCATCACCTCCGGATAATTTTTGTATCGCTCCATCATCCTCGAGGTCATCTGGCTTCGCCTCAAACGAATCTCATGTCTTCCCATCGTACTTAATGCTTAAATTAAATTTTACCCGCATTTTATCCAGTGCCCTGTAAGTGCGCATCTTGGCGCCACTTTCGGTCATGTCAAGTATAAATGCGATTTCCTTAAAATCTTTTTCTTCAAAAAAACGCAGCTCAAGCACTTCCAGCATTTCTGTTGGCAGTTCTTTTAAATATTCCAGCATGCGTTTGATGTTTTCTTCTGTGCCCTCATCATGGGCCTCCATCACCAGCCCCTTCACCATATTTTCTTCTATGCTGAAAACCTTCACACGGTTGTGCTTGCGGTAATATTTTTTCACTTCATTGCTGGCAATCTTATACAACCATGCTGAAAAAGGTATGCCCCTGAACTCGAACTTGTTAAGATTGCTAAGTGCTTTCAGAAAAACCTGCGAACATAAATCAGCCGTAAGCTCCTCTTCTCCGGTTTGTCTTAGTATATAATTGAATATGCGCTCAAAGTATCGTTCATACAGCTCAGCAAAAGCTTTCGGGTCTTTCCTGGCTTTGGTAATTACCAGGTACTCCTGCTGTATGTCGTTTTCGCTCATCACAGGTTTGGCATCTTTGCTTGTTTATTAATCCGGTTTATACACTATAGTCACATAAAAGGTATTCAATTCTTGCCACTCAATCAAATACTACGTCTTTCATCTCATAACTGCATTGTGCTTGGTGACTGTTTTATGTACATTTCAGCTTAAAGTAAATTTTATGAGCAAGACATTATCCATATTTATTCTGATAAGTTTTTTTGTTGCGGATATTCAGGCACAAAGAAAAAAACAGGAAACTACACCGGCTGCAGAAACACCTGCAAAAGCTTCAGGCATTGCCGACAAGGTAAAGGGCATGCAGCATTTGCCCGGCTACTTTGATTTTTATTATGATGATAAGCAGGATAAAATCTGGCTGGTAATTGATAAGCTGGATACTGAATTTCTTTATGTAAACTCTTTGCCTGCTGGTTTGGGTTCGAATGATATCGGCCTCGACCGCGGACAGTTAGGCGGAAGAAGAATTGTTAAGTTCGACCGCAGGGGGAACAAGGTATTGATGCTGCAACCCAATTATCAGTACCGCGCCATTACCGATAATATGGATGAACGCAAAGCAGTTGAGCAGGCTTTTGCGCAATCGGTACTTTGGGGATTTACGATAAGCGCAGAAGAAGGTGGAAAACTTTTAGTTGATGCTACTGATTTTTACATGCAGGATGTACACGATGTGATTGGAACTTTAAGAAGAATGAATCAGGGTACATACAGTTTAGATAAAAGTCGCTCTGCTTTTTATTTGCCCCGCACCAAAAATTTTCCACAGAATACAGAAGTTGAAGTTACACTCACTTTTACCGGACAAGCTACCGGTGGATATGTGCGCAGTGTTACGCCAAGCTCAAATGCAATTACACTCAGGCAGCATCATTCTTTTGTGCAGTTACCTGATGATAATTACAAAACACGCAAGTTCGACCCGCGTGCCGGATACTTTGGCACCTCCTATTATGATTATGCTACGCCCATCAGCGAGCCGATAGAAAAAAGATTCATCAACCGGCACAGGCTAGAAAAGAAAGACCCTACAGCCGCAATCTCTGAGCCTGTGAAGCCCATCATTTATTATCTGGACAGAGGCACACCTGAGCCCATCCGCTCTGCCTTGCTTGATGGTGCACGTTGGTGGAACCAGGCTTTTGAAGCCATTGGTTATAAAGATGCATTTATTGTAGAAATACTTCCGGAAGATGCCGACCCCATGGATGTGCGCTACAACATGATTCAATGGGTGCATCGCTCTACACGCGGTTGGTCGTATGGCGCTTCGGTGAGCGACCCGCGCACGGGTGAAATCATCAAAGGCCATGTGTCTTTAGGTTCGCTGCGTGTGCGCCAGGATTTTCTGATTGCCGAAGCTTTGCTGGCGCCTTATGAAGATGGCAAAAGCGTTCCGCCAGAAATGGAGGCTATGGCTTTGGCCAGACTAAGACAATTATCAGCGCACGAGATTGGGCATACATTGGGTATTGCGCATAGTTATGCATCCAGCACAGAAGCATTGGCTTCGGTGATGGACTATCCGCATCCCATTGTAAAAATCAAAGAGGGTAAGTTGGATTTGACTGAAGCCTATGATGATAAGATTGGCGCCTGGGATAAGGTAACAATCGCTTATGGCTACCAGCATTTTCCGGAGGGCACAGATGAAGAGGCCGCGCTGGAAAAAATCATTCAGGAAAGTCTGAAAGCAGGATTAACTTTTTTGTCTGACCAGGATGCCAGACCAGCGGGTGGGGCACATCCTTATGCGCATTTGTGGGACAATGGCAAAGATGCAGCCGAAGAACTGAACCATGTAATGCAGGTGCGTGCCATTGCACTTAAAAATTTCGGTGAGAAAAATATCAGAGCAGGTACACCCATGGCGCTGCTGGAAGAAACCTTGGTGCCTATGTATTTCTTTCACCGCTACCAGGCAGAGGCCGCAGTAAAACTGATTGGAGGTTTGAATTACCGATATGCCTTGCGGGGTGACGGACAACTCATCACACAAATGATTCCTGCAGCGCAGCAACAAAAAGCGCTGGATGCATTACTCAAAACTTTGCAACCCGATGCACTGGCATTGCCCGAGGCATTGATACAAAATATTCCTCCTCGTCCAATTGGTTATAACCGCAACCGCGAAGTGATACGCATTCGTACCGATATCACTTTCGACCCTTTGGCTGCTGCAGAGAGCGCGAGTGATATGGTACTTTCATTGCTGCTGCATCCGGCACGTTGCGCCAGACTGGTGGAGCACCATGCCCGAAATGCGCAGCAGCCTTCACTGGAAAGTACCCTGGACAAAATTTTTAACCAGACCATCAAGACAGCCAATCAAAGCGGTTATAAAGCACAATTGCAGATGACGGTGAATTATGCCTTGCTTAACAACCTTATCAAACTTCAGTTGGATAACAGCGCATCTGCACAGGTAAGAGCAGTTGCTTTGTTGAAGATTGAGCAATTGCGCACATGGCTGCAAAACAAACAGCGCAGCGTAACAGACGAAAGCTGGCAGGCACATTATCAATTTTTACTGCGACAGATTGAATTGTTCAAAGAAGACCCGGATACGTATAAGGCCGATAATTTATTGACCCCGCCACCGGGCGCGCCTATTGGGATGGATGATTTTTGTGGAGAATAAAAAAATGCCTCCTGTTTTCAGGAGGCGCATAATCCTGTTTTCCTTGACCTAAAACCTTCTTAACAGGACTATTGATTTTTCAGTACTTGTATGCAGCTGATGGTAACACTTTTATTAATTTTCAACCTTCACATGATACTTAGTGATATTAACTTAAGTATAGAATAGTTATAAAGAATTTATTAAGTAGATAATTTTATGTGTACATCATATAGCCTAAATAAAATTCTGATTATTATTTTCTTTTTATTTTGTAATGCTTGCAAAGAGCATGACTGTTGCTCTGGCTTATGGGGAACTTACTCAATAATTAGTGATAAGAATATTGTGGTTCATGGCATTGAGTTGGATAATATTGAAATTGATATTAGTAATACATCTGGTATAGGAAAATGGGAATTAATCGAAAACAATTTAGTTTTTATAGACAACCTTTTTGGCGGCTTGTTTTACTATGATTTGAATTTTGATTTTCAATTTATTTTATTAGGAAAAGGAAGGGGGCCGAATCAAATTCCTGGAAGAATTGCTGGACATGCAATTTATCATGATAAAATATTTATTCTTAGTCCATCATATGATTTTTATGAAGTCAATTTTGATGGAGAAATTATCAATAAAGGATTTTTAAATTTCGAAACGGATGAGGTGCCATTCAGTAAAATTGAAAATGAGCCTAAATCAGAGTATAAAGCAATTTATGAAGTGGAATATGCTGGTTTATCTATTGATTATCTTAATAAGGATGAAGTAATTATTTCTATATCTTCATCTCATCCGCTATTTAACCCTTACACATCAAAGAACTACTATAAAGAAGCAAGAACATTGGCATTATTAAATCTAAAGGATAATACCATTAAAGATATTTTTGGTGGCTATTCACCAATTTATCTTGAGTATGATCATATACCTTATATGTCATACCTTCATTTAAATAAGATTGATGACAATAAATTCTTGTTAGGATTTGAGGCTGACAGTCTAATTTATTTTTTTGAAGGTACCAATGAGATTAATTACGCGTTTGGGTATAATGGAAGGGGAATGAACTTAAAATATCCTACAGTAAATGATTATAGTAGAGAAGATGAATTTTTTGAAGAATATAGACCAAAGTATGGTCATTTTGCTTATTTAAAATATGTTTCTTCAGAAAATTTGACATTTAGAGGTTATCAAAAAGATGATTTTCAGTTAACTGATGGTTTGCAGATTTATAAGGAAGGTGTTTTAATTGGCGACATTGATGTGCCCAAGGGATTTAAAATAATTGGTTATAACCAACCATACTATTACGCTGAAATTTCCAATCCTGTTAATGAGAATTTCACTACCGGTGTGGATAGTATAACTCTTTATAGATTTAAGCTTTAAATGTGTAAATAGTTTTTAATTTATTTCTGTTTACACAAAATATTTACTCGACCCCAGCCGAGTGACTATTGATTTTTCAGTACTTGTATGCAGCTGATGATTACACTTTGTCCGGCCATACAAATGTTCGGGCGATATTCTTCTACATAATTGATGAGTACTTTTTGTCCCTCTATAAGCGTAAAATAATTACCATTCACTTTCAGGCTAAGAGAGCCGGAGGCGGCCGGAGAGCTTTCCATCAGCGGCACTAATCTTTCGCCATTGTTCAGTTCCAGTATAAAGCTGCAGCCATCTAGTCCTGTGATGTCGCGCACAGTTGCCGGAATGATGCAGGCTGCATCCTGGGCTTCAGTGCTCAGCAATTCGCAGCTGCTGCTCAGCCAAACAAAACAAATAAAAATCAAAGCCCTTAATTTCATGAAGCAATATTTAGCTCTTAGACAATGTTGGAGACATATAGGTTGGAAATGAGAGCGGAAATATTTGTTTCTTTGTGGCTTAATTTCAGCCTATGGACCTCGTTCAGATGATTGGCCTCACGGCCGGCATGCTTACCACTGTTTCTTTTCTACCGCAGGTAATCAAGACCTGGAAAAGTAAATCGGCAAGCGATTTATCCTTGCTCATGTTTTCTATGTTTTGCACCGGTATTTTGATGTGGCTGATTTACGGCATACTGATTAATGATTTACCCATCATCCTCTCGAATATTGTAACGCTTAGTCTGGCCGGGACAATTTTATTTTTCAAGTTCAGGTTTAAGTAGAAGGAGATTATCAAAAAAATAAGCTACGTCATTGCGAGGAACTGCCAAGGAAAGAGCAGAGGAGTGACGAAGCAATCTATTCATAATCCAAATTATTCTTCAAACAGATTGCTTCTCCCGATTTATCGGGAGAAGCAATGACGATAATGAATAGTGAAGAGTTAAACTTCAATTATGTTCACACCCGCAAAGCTTATTGCTGTGCGCCTTTTCAAAACACTCCTTACCTTCTTTGAAAGAAAACCAGGCGAGACCGAGTGTGCCAATAGCATCGGCATAGGCAAAGCCGCTGAGTTCGTATATGCCGCTTGAAGCCAGAAGAATAACCGACATGTACATGCAGACTTTCGTACAATTGGCATCAGCCAGAATGGGTTCTGATTTCAGCGCTTTACCTACACGGATTTTTCCTGCAATCAAAGCCCACATCACTAAAATGGAAACGCCCGAAATTATTACTCCCCAAAAAGTAGATTCAGGCGCATGGCCTGTGACGATATTTATAATGGAAGTGATAACCAAACCTGCAGTAAGCAAATAAAAAGCTGTGCCGGTAATGCGTAAAGCCGTACGTTCAAATCCATCGCGGGTTACGTTTGGGTTGTTTCTGATGCGCAGTATCATATGCAGAATACCAATGCCCGAAATCATTTCAATAAAACTATCCACACCAAAACCAAACAGCGCTAAGGTTTCATCTTCATAGCCAAGCCAGGTGGCAATAATGCCTTCAACCAGGTTATAGGCAATGGTGATAACAGCAAGTATTAAAGCTGTGTTGAACAGCTTCTTCTCCTGACTTACACTTAAACTGGCGATACTCATATAAGTAAACTATGCTGTAATGATAAGTAAAACTGAAATAGAAATGTTCAAATAGCAGGCAGATTTTCCGTCATTGCGAGGAACGCAAAGATTCGTTCAGGTTTCATAGTATAAAATGAGACGAAGGAATCTTTTAGTGAAAAAAGCCCTCTTCGAATAGATTGCCTGCCTGTCGGCAGACAGGCTTCGCTCCATTATATTCATTTTAATTCTTTAATGTTTAATTGAGTCGCTCGCAATGACGTGGGACACTTGATGTCCTTCACTCCAACTGCAACAACGCTACATAAGGGTCGCCCTGCAATTGCAGCAACATGGCAAAAGCAGCTTCTGTTTTGATGCCTTTTTGTTTTAGCTCCATCACCCTGGCTTTAAATTCATCCCCATATTTTATCAGCAGATTATGTTGAATCAGCATATGTCGGTAAGCCCATTGTTTTTGTATAGGTTTGTTTTGTCCGAAAATTTCAAATCTGAAGTTTTCAAATTCAAACCGGCAAATAGTAGTAAACACTTCTCTGATTTCTTTTTGAATCAACTCGAAATTATCTAACGAAGCAAACGCTGACTTCAGCAATGCCTCAAAACTTGCATGGTCTTTAACTTCGCATATAATATCAAGGTCGCTGCCGGGTACAGCAATATCAATCGGGTATGTGCCTAGCAATATTGCTGAGAAATCTTTCAGTTTATCAAGTACCTGACTTTGCTGTAAAACTGCGTATGCTTGCTGTTGTGCCTGACTTCCGGTTTTAAGATAGCTGATGTCTTTCCAATCATTCATACTTTTATATATGAGGCTTTTAGCTTATGTATTTTGATGGCGTTCTGCCTGTTACTTTCTTAAATACCCTGTTAAAATGCGAAAGATTATTGAAGCCCACTTCATAACAGATTTGCTGTATGCTCTTGTCGTTTTCAATCAGCAGCCTACAGGCATGGCTAATGCGCACTTCATTCAGAAAATTGAAATACGATTTTCGTGTGCGTGTTTTGAAGTACCTGCAAAAAGCTTCCTGTGATAAATTGGCTATTTGTGCAACTTCATGCAAAAAAATTTCCCGCTGGCTTTCCCTAAAGGTGAACTGCAAAATATCGTTCATGCGCTTTTCTACTACATCAGAAAATGTTTTGGCATCTGTCGCAAGACTTAGTGGTACAAGCTCTTTTGATTCACTTAATACTTTCAGCATTTCAAGAAATGAAATCAAGCGCTCAATTCCTTTTTGATTTTTCAGTGAGTGAATCAACGAGACTATTTTTTCATTTGTAATACCCTGTACTTTATATCCTCTTGTTGCATCATTGATAAATTTTCTGATGCGTGATAATTCTTTTAACTGCCAGAACAGTTCTCCTGCATAACCCTCATCAAAGTATAAGGAAATGGCATGTGCTTTCTTTTTCTTTTTGCTTAGATAGTAGGCAGCATCATTGCGGAAGACATGGGCCTGTTTGCTGCCA
Source organism: Cyclobacteriaceae bacterium (assembly GCA_035327445.1). Taxonomy (GTDB): domain Bacteria; phylum Bacteroidota; class Bacteroidia; order Cytophagales; family Cyclobacteriaceae; genus DAOLDI01. The sequence goes on from DAOLDI010000026.1 coordinate 8,499, forward strand.
ATCACAAATACATCACCGGATGCAAAACGGCCCACATAATCACCGGCAATCAAAGTGCCTTCACCCGCAATGATGTACATGATTTGTGTTTCCGCATGCTGATGCAGTTGGTCGTAAAAATGTGGCAGTAAATCTTCCTGCAGTCTAACGGCCTCACGGGTAGTTTGCGGAACATTGAAGGCAACAACCTTTCTCTGCATTAAATTGACAAGTTATTTGGTAAATATCATCTAAAATAGTCAAAAAAGTATCAGTATTCACTATTTTGAGCAAAACAATACTGTTTGGCCTTATATACTTTTGAATCTGATTTATTCACCGCTGGTGTTATTCCGTAAGGTTAGCTCTAGAGGAGCGAAATATTGGTAACATTACATACACAGAGGCCGAGTGCCGTAGTTTCGAGGCTTCGGAACGATATAGAAATATGTCATCCCTACGGGATTTGATTAAACTTGGATTTTTGTTTCTACTAATATTTCGTCCCTCGCGGGACTTTCAAGTTTCTTAACCTTACAGCTATGTGACTAGGCGGGGGTTTAGAGTGGATAAGATAAATATTCAATAATTAATTGAAAGACATATGATAAAATGGGAAGGCGTTTACCCGGCATTAACCACCAAGTTTACTGCGGATGACAAACTTGATTTTCAGCTATTCGAAAAAAACCTGAATGCGCAATTAGCTGCAGGTGTGCAGGGTATCATCCTGGGCGGCACTTTAGGCGAAGCCAGCGTGCTTAGCAATGAAGAGAAATTCGACCTGGTAAAATTTGCTGTCGAAAAAGTGCAGGGAAAAGTTCCGGTAGTGATGAACATTGCCGAAGGCAGCACACGCGAAGCGCTTAAGCTGGCCGGTGAAGCCAAGAAAAATGGGGCCACAGGTTTGATGATGCTGCCACCTATGCGATACAAATCAGACCACCGCGAAACAGTTCAGTATTTTAAAACTGTGGCTGAGTCGACCGACTTACCCATCATGATTTACAACAACCCGGTAGATTACAAAATTGAAGTTACGCTCGACATGTTTGCCGAGCTGGCTGAAAATAAAAACATACAGGCAGTAAAAGAATCTACCAGAGATGTAAGCAATGTTACCCGCATGATTAACCGCTTTGGTGATCGCTTTAAAATTTTGTGTGGTGTTGATACCATCGCCATGGAAGAAATTATGCTGGGCGCTCATGGCTGGGTGGCCGGATTGGTTTGTGCATTTCCGAAAGAGACTGTTGCTGTGTACAACTTAACCAAGGCAAACAAGATTGATGAAGCACTGAAAATTTACAGGTGGTTTTTACCCCTGCTTGAATTGGATATACATCCCAAGCTGGTGCAATATATTAAGCTGGCCGAGCAGGAAGCAGGCATTGGTTCAGAATATGTGCGTGCTCCGCGCCTGACTTTAAGCGGAGAAGAGCGCGAACGTATTTTGAAAATTATTCGTGAAGGAATTAAGAACCGCCCTACATTAAATGATTGATATTAGGTGCTGGTCCCGAAGCTTCGGGACCAGTACCAAGTGTCCAGCACCCAGAAACATTTTCCTTAATTTAAATTGATTTTCATGAGCTACACCGAGTCAACCACAGAAGAAGTAAACCATTCGCTAAATCAGGCGCAGTTGGCATTTCTTTCTTACAAAAATTTCAGCGGAAAAAAGAAAGCAAGTTTTCTGCGCGCCATGGCAGATGAAATTGAAGGCTTAGGAAAAGACCTGGTTGAAACCGCCATGCGCGAAACTAATTTACCTGAAGCCCGCATCGTGATGGAACGAGGTCGCACCACCGGCCATTGCCGCATGTTTGCCGATTTAGTGGAGGAGGGTTCCTGGGTAGAGGCCAGAATTGATACAGCCATTCCCGACCGCGCACCTGTACCCAAACCTGATTTACGAAAAATGCTGGTACCACTTGGTCCGGTAGTAGTGTTTGGCGCTGCTAATTTTCCGATGGCTTATTCTACTGCAGGTGGAGATACGGCTTCTGCATTGGCTGCTGGTTGTCCGGTGATTGTCAAGGCACATCCGGCACATCCGGAAACATCCAACCTGGTGGCGAAAGCAATTTTTACCGCGATGGAAAAAACCGGAATGCCCAAAGGCGTATTTCAACATCTGCATGGCGGATTTGAAGTAGGGCAGGCATTGGTGAAACATGCGCATACCAAAGCGGTTGGTTTCACCGGTTCATTTGCGGGAGGTAAAGCTTTGTTTGATATCGCTAATCAGCGTGCAGTGCCTATTCCGGTGTTTGCAGAGATGAGCAGCATCAATCCAAGTGTGTTGCTGCCTGCAACTTTAAAAGCAGAATCAGCAAAAATTGCAGAGACATTGGCAGCATCTATCACTTTAGGTGTAGGACAATTCTGTACCAATCCGGGTTTGATAATTGCCATAGCTGATGAAAGTCTGCAAAATTTTATAGCTGCCTTAGCAGAAAATATTTCAAAAATAGTTCCTGGTTTGATGCTACATCAGGGCATTGCTGATAACTACAACAAGAAGCTTGCGCAAAGTGTAACGCAACCTGGTGTGCAGGTAGAAGCTAAATCTGCCACAGATCCAAGCAACCTGCAAGGCGTGCCTGTAGTTGCTTCAGTTGATGCAACCGTATTTTTGAAAAATCCTTTGCTTGCAGAAGAAGTATTCGGACCATTCTCATTGATTGTGAAATGCAAAGACCAGCAAGAGTTAAATGCAGTGGTTAGTCATTTGCACGGTCAACTCACTTGCAGCGTTTGGGGAACATTCGAAGAAATAAACAAATACAGCAGTCTGATAAACATTCTTACTGAAAAAGCAGGCCGACTCATCATGAATGGAGTGCCCACTGGCGTAGAGGTTTGTCCCGCGCAAATGCATGGTGGTCCGTTTCCTGCAACTACCGATTCAAGATTTACAGCAGTTGGTGCAGATGCCATTAAGCGTTTTGCACGGCCAGTTGCTTTTCAAAATTTTGCTGATGATTTATTACCCGATGAATTGAAAGCATCCAATCCTTTGGGAATTTGGAGAATGTATAACAATGAATGGGGCAAAAAGTAGTTGGCAATAGGCAATATCCAATAGGCAAGATGTCTTGAACAAATTGCCTATTGCCCCCGAGGCTTCGGGTTGCCAACTGTCTATTTTATCAAATGGAATTTTTCACCGATTTTCTTTGAAACATTGAATGAACTCAAAAACTTTTTTTTGCATAGACGCGCATACCTGCGGTAACCCAGTGCGTTTGGTAGCAGGAGGCGGACCCATTCTTGAAGGCAAGAGCATGAACGAAAAGCGTCAGCACTTCATGCGCGAGTACGATTGGATTCGCAAGGGCTTGATGTTTGAACCGCGCGGACACGACATGATGAGCGGAAGTATTTTGTATCCGCCTTCAGACCCTGCCAATGACATGGGCATTTTATTTATTGAAACCAGCGGTTGTCTGCCCATGTGCGGGCATGGCACCATTGGCACCGTAACCATTGCCATTGAAGAAGGATTGGTGAGTCCTAAAACTCCGGGCATCTTAAACCTGGAAGTGCCTGCCGGCTTGGTGCGTGTAGCGTACAAACAGGAAGGAAAGAAAGTAAAGTCGGTTAAGATTAGGAATGTCAAATCTTATCTCGCGGCAGAAAATATTAAAGTTGATTGTCCTGATTTGGGTGAGCTCACGATAGATGTGGCTTATGGCGGAAATTTTTATGCGATTGTTGACGCTCAGACGAACTTTCCTGGACTTGAGCATTACAC
>DAOLDI010000027.1:0-12225 GCA_035327445.1 Cyclobacteriaceae bacterium
GTTGTTATCGAAATAAACCTTGATATAGTTCCCGTCTGATTCAAACAGCCTGACATTAGCTAGGCTTACAAACCAGCAACGGTCTCCGTCTTTCACAAATACCTGATCTTCAAGGCCAAGCTTCTTTTCTTTGGCCCTGGCAGATGCAGGAGCTTTCGACTTCTCTTTCTCTACAATTTTGTTCACAGCTTCGGCCAAACGTTCTGGCTGAATGGGCTTCAATAAATAATCAAGAGCACTTACATCAAAAGCTTTTAGTGCAAATTCATCATAAGCAGTAGTAAATACAACGGTAGGTGCACTGTCAAGCGATTCTAAAAGCTGGAAGCCGGTTTTTCCGGGCATTTGAATATCCAGAAATAACAAATCAGGATTATGCTCATTTATCATTTCAATGGCTTCATCTGCATTGGCTGCCTCTCCAATTATTTCAATAGAGGGGTGTTCTTCCAAAAGTTTGATCAACTCTTTTCTGGCTAATCTTTCGTCATCAATAATCAGTGCTCTCATGCTGTTATATTTGGGGTATAGTTATTTCTGTAAGTACAAATTTATCGTTTTCGTTCAATATCCTGAAAGAAGCCTTTTCGCCAAAAATTAGTTTCAACCTTTGAATGGTATTATTTACCCCCAAGCCTCTTTTCCCTTTTTTGGTAGATTTCTGAATCTGTCCGCTGTTTCTTATTTGTATGATCATACGGCCATCTTCAACTCTTGTTTTAAAATGAATTACACCCCCCTCTTTGAGCTTTGAGATACCGTGCTTGATACCATTTTCTATCAATGTTTGTAACATAAGTGGCGGCACCTGGTAATTGTATGATTTGGGGTCTATGTCAAATTCTGTTTTTAGTCTTTCTTCAAATCGTATTCCTTCAAGGCCAAGATAATCAGTTACGGTTTTCAGCTCATCACCAAATTTGGTTAGTTGTCTTTTCTCTGTAGCAAGTGTACTTCTCAAAATAGTTGACAACTGATTGATAGCTTGCTTTGACTTCTGCGGATTTTCATCTACAAGTGCCCGAATGCTGTTAAGGGCGTTAAAGATGAAATGTGGATTTAACTGCGATTTCAAATTGCTCAATTCAATCTGCACCATAGAAGCTTCCATCTTCAGTGACTTATTATAACGCTCAAAATAATGATAGGTAAAATAGATAACCGACCAAATGAAAAAGATAAGGGAGTAAATAAATGTAAAGGCAAAAATGTTTTCAATTACAAGTGCCCCTCCATCTTCATACATACCCAAAGGCATTTTGATGAGCTCTCTGAAAAAATGAAAGAGTAATCCCATCAAAATAAGCGTACCCAGCAAACGAGGTATTAAGCCTTGCATGCCAATAATCAACCAGCGCCAGCGTATAATCAGGTTTCTGAGAATATGGGTAAAACCTAAACAAGCTGCAGACTCTGCAAAAAGAAAAGCAACAGATTTATTGCTGATACTCCCGGTTTCAACAAAGAATACTGCAGCTAAAATCTGCAGCAAGGCATAAGAGAGCCAACCACTTATTTGAAGTATCCAGTATAAACGATGCTTGTTTACCATTCACACAAAAGTATCAATTGGCAGATTCCTGATGATTAAAATTTCTGAAATGCTGAAAAGATTATGCCACAGGTCAATTATCTGTGCGAAGTACATAAAGGAAAGCAATGCCGGTAGCTATTACCAGAATCCATGAAAGTACAGGTAGCCACTTGTGCTGCTTTAATTTTTCTTCCCTGCTTAAGCCCAGCACAGCAAAAGCCAAACCCAGCATAAAATACAAGGTAAACTCTCTGTAGTCTTGCTGGGTATATTTAAACACCGCAAAAACCGTAGCAGCCAGTGCAATTAAATATTGAGTGCCTCCTTTCATTGCTGATTCAATTCTTCCTTTAAAAATCTTGCAGTGTAACTGCCCTTAACTTTAGCTACCTGTTCTGGACTTCCTTGTGCGATGATATGTCCTCCCTTTTCTCCGCCTTCAGGACCTAAGTCGATAATATGATCTGCGCATTTAATGATATCCATGTTATGTTCTATCACTAAAACTGTGTTACCTCTGTCTACCAGCTTTTGCAATACAGCTAACAGGTGTGCGATGTCCTGAAAATGCAAACCGGTAGTTGGCTCATCTAAGATATAAAATGTTTTGCCGGTATCGCGTTTAGATAATTCTGTGGCCAATTTCACGCGCTGTGCTTCACCACCCGATAAAGTGGTAGCATGCTGACCTAATGAAATATAACCCAGACCCACTTCATTCAAAGTTTGAATTTTACGCAAAATCTTGGGTTGATTTTCGAAGAAGTTCACCGCTTCCTCAACCGTCATATCCAACACATCAGAAATAGATTTGCCTTTGAATCTTACTTCCAAAGTTTCCCGATTGTATCTTCTGCCCTTACAGGTTTCGCATGGTACTTGTATATCGGGTAGAAATTCCATTTCAATTAACCTTAGTCCAGCGCCTTCACAAGTTTCGCAGCGGCCGCCTTTTACATTGAAAGAAAAACGACCAGGTTTATAACCGCGAATTTTTGCTTCAGGCAATTGCGCAAACAAATCGCGGATGTCTGTAAATACCCCTGTGTAAGTTGCCGGATTAGAACGTGGCGTGCGACCGATTGGCGATTGGTCAACCTCAATTACTTTATCTATATGTTTTAAGCCCTCAATTGATTTGTAAGGAAGCGGTTCAGTTCTTGATTTATAAAAATGTTTGTTGAGTATGGGGAACAGTGTTTCGTGAATTAAGGTTGATTTACCACTACCCGAAACACCTGTTACACAAATCATGGTAGCTAAAGGCAATTTTAAATCTACTTTTTTGAGGTTGTTTTCGCTCGCGCCTTTCAACTCCAAAACTTCTCCGTTGCCTTTTCTTCTCTTTTCAGGAACATCAATACGCAAATCATTGCTCAGGTATTTAGCTGTAGTGCTTTTGCCTTTGAGAAAATTTTTAGGATTGCCCTCCGCTACTATTTGTCCGCCATGCCGGCCTGCACCCGGACCAATATCAATGATGTAATCAGATGCGAGCATCATTTCTTTATCATGCTCCACCACAATTACAGAGTTGCCGATATCGCGCAAATCCTTCAGCGCTTTAATCAGCTTTACATTATCTCTGGCATGCAAGCCAATGCTGGGTTCATCCAGAATATATAACACACCCACCAACTGTGTACCTATTTGTGTAGCCAAACGAATGCGCTGGGCTTCTCCGCCTGATAAAGTTCTTAAAGGTCTGTTGAGATGTAAATACTCCAAGCCCACATCCAGCAAAAAACCAATGCGCTTCCTGATTTCTTTCAGCACTTCTGTAGCAATTACTTTTTGTCTTTCATTCAATTTTCTATCAACACCTTCAAACCAATCACTTAGTTTTTTGATGTCAAGCTCCGCAAGCTCTGCAATGTTTTTATCTGCAATTTTAAAATGTAATGATTCTTTCTTCAATCTTGCACCATTGCAATCAGGACAAGTTTTTACTAGCATGAAATCTTCTATCCACTTTCTGATGTTTTCTGTTCCTTCGTCACGTTGCTTTTCCAAAAAATTAATAATGCCTTCAAACTTGGTGTGCCATTCTGTTCCCGGATATTTCACTGATGCCACTGCCACAGGCACATCATCACCATACAGTAAAATTTTCATCACCTCTTTGGGGATGTCTTTGATAGCTGTGCTTAGTGTGTATTTATATCTTTTTAGTATGGCTTCAATTTTTTTAAATATCCACACATCCCGATATTCACCCAAAGGCAAAATTCCTCCGCGACTAATGCTGAGTTTTTTATCAGGTATGATGGACTCTTCCGTAATTTCTTCCACTACTCCCAAACCATTACAGACAGGGCAGGCACCATAAGGTGAGTTAAATGAAAAAGTATTGGGTGCGGGCTCATCATACGACAAACCTGTTTCGGGGTCCATCAAAAATTTAGAGAAATGTTGCACAGTATCTTTTCCTGAACCACTCAAAGGCAAAACCATCATCACCCCCTTGCCTTCTTTCATGCAAACTTCTACCGAGCGACTGATGCGGATTTTATCTTTCTCATCCACCACAATCCTATCCACCACCAATTCAATGTCATGAATTTTGTAGCGGTCTACTTGCATTTTAGCTGCGATGTCCATCAAGTCGCCATCTACCCGCACTTTGGTATAACCCGATTTGCGCATCTGCTGAAAGAGCTCGCGGTAATGTCCCTTCCTGCCCTTAACAACTGGTGCAAGTAAAATCAGTTTTTCTCCTGTGTATTGTTTGATGATTTGGTTGACAATCTGCTCCTCGGTTTGCCGCACCATTTTCTTTCCTGTGAGATAAGAGTAAGCCTCTCCGGCCCGGGCATAAAGCAAGCGCATGAAGTCATAAATCTCCGTAACCGTTCCTACTGTTGAGCGCGGGTTGCGCGAAGTGGTTTTCTGTTCAATAGAAATTACCGGACTCAAGCCGTTGATTTTATCTACATCGGGTCTTTCCAGGTTGCCGATAAAACTGCGGGCATAGGCAGAGAAACTTTCCATATACCTGCGCTGACCTTCGGCATAAATGGTATCAAAAGCCAGGGAAGATTTACCACTGCCGCTGATGCCGGTAATAACCACCAGTTGGTTGCGCGGAAAGCTGAGCGTTAAGTTTTTGAGGTTATGTTCACGTGCCCCAATGATTTCGATGAAATCGTGGCCGGTAATATCAAAAACGGGTTTTTCTTTGGCTGTGGCAGTTTTGCCCATGTTAATACGAAGAGAAAATAAATCCTGACAAGATTACAAAGTTGAGGGGAGCTTTGTTACAGGAAAGAATAAAATTCTTTTAAGCTTTAGAACTGAATATCAACCTTCAATAAAGGTGATGAAATGCTTGCTGTTTTTTCAGCCTTGAGCTGATATTTTCCATTTGCGAGTTCATAAAGCCAGGTATGTTTGCTTTCCGGGTCAACAATCCAATACTCTTGCACGCCAAAGCGCTCATAGATATTTTTCTTCTTTACCAAGTCATAATCCTTGTTACCAGGTGAAAGCAACTCAACCACTACATCCGGCACCCCATGAAAATGACGGCTCAGATTTACTTTAGCAGGATTGCTTGAAAGGATAATGGTAAGGTCGGGCTGAACGGCATTCTGCTCTTCATCAAGGTAAACATCAAATGGAGGAATAAAGACCATTCCCTTACCTGTACTCTTAAGGTGCTGATAAAGCTGAAGGTTAATTTCATTCAAAATAAGTTGGTGAATGGGAAGTGGCGATGGGGACATATAAATAATATTATCTATCAACTCAGCGAGCGTGCCTTCAGGAAGCGTTTTATAAACTTCCATAATAGTGCGGGGTGGGGTTTCTATGTGCGGCTTCATTGTGTTAGTAAAGATATATAAAAGAAACGATAAGGGAACTTCATGAGTTCATTCAAAAAAAGCTTTATGGCACATCCGTCTGCTTCACTACTTTTAGCATAGCATACCAATCCTGCCGGTCAAGCTTAGTATTTAATGCTTGCGCAGCCTCTGCAATACGCTCAGGTTTTGTAGTTCCTATGATGGGAAAAATTTTTGAAGGATGAACTAATAGCCAGGCCAGCAGCAATTGCGTAAGCGAGCATCGATATTTAATTATTAGTTGCTCCATAACTTTATCTGCATTAACCGACTCAAAATGTTTTCCTCCGCCCAATGGAGACCAGGCCATAGCTGCAACACGGTGCTGCATCAGGTTGCTGATGCTTCCGTCAAACAAAGGCTCATGTTTGAATAAAGAGATTTCAATTTGATTGCTAAGCAAAGGAAAACTGAGGAAGGATTGCAGCATATTAAACTGAGCCACAGAAAAGTTAGAAACACCGAAATATAAAACTTTGCCTGATTGCTTAAGAGACGTAAATGCTTCTGCAACTTCTTCCGGATTCAGTAATGGGTCGGGACGGTGAAGCAAAAGCAAATCGATTCTATCGGTGTGCAAATGCTTCAATGAATTCTCTGCGGAACTGATGATGTGTTCCTTGCTGGTATCATAATGCTTGATGCGATGTTCAGGCTTTTTGGTTGATAACAACTTAATCCCACACTTGGTAATTAATTCCATCTTTTCACGCAAAGAATTTTCTCCCTTTATCACCGCTCCAAAGAGCACTTCGTTATCATAATCACCATAAATGTCTGCGTGGTCAAAACTGCTGATGCCCGCCTCAAGCGAAGCATGAATTAATTTTTCAATTTGCTTTGTCTCCAGTTTCCATCTCCATGCACCGGCAATGATGCGCGATAATTGAAATTCGGAATAATGTAAAGATGTTTTCATTAGCCTAATTTTCTAATAGTCTTTGCGGGGTCTTCCGCTTAATAAAATCGTGTCATGCATACGCGGGGTTCCCTCCAAAGCCTCGGAACGGAGACCCCGCTGCAACTCGTATCTCGTATTTTCATTCACTCAATTTTCTAATCAGTTCAGTATACAAGGTAAAAAAAGCTTTTTCAGATTTTTTTGCTGCCTGTAAAACTTCTTCAAAACCTACCGCTGTTAAATTATCCGGGTCGTTGGTATTGGTAAGCGCTGATACCGCGCAGCAAGGCAGGCCCATGTGATTGGCCGCAATTACTTCGGGTACTGTACTCATGGCCACGGCATCAGCCCCTGCTTTTTTGATGTACCTGCACTCAGCCCTTGTCTCCATGCTCGGTCCGCTTACTGCTGCATATACACCACGATGAAGTTTAATTTTATTGGCTACTGCAATTTCAATTAACAATTGATTCAGGTTGGCATCATAAGGACTACTCATATCCGGAAAGCGCGGACCAAGCTCTTCCTGATTGACACCTCGTAAAGGGTTTGAAGGCTGTAGATTGATGTGGTCATCAATCAACATCAAATCAGAAGTTTTCCAATTCAAATTAAGATTACCGGCCGCATTTGAAATCAAAAGATATTTAACTCCTAAAGCTTTCATTACACGAATAGGAAAAACCATTTCATCCATTTCATACCCTTCATAATAATGAAAGCGGCCCTGCATCACCAAAACTTTTTTATCGTGTATGTCTCCATAAATTAATTGTCCGCGATGCGAAGCAACTGTAGCAAGCGGAAAGTGTGGAATTTCAGCATAGGGTATGCTGATAGCATTACTGATTTTCTCAACAAATAAATTACCTAAACCTGTGCCGAGGATAATGCCGGCCTGGGGAGCAAGTACGCCTTGTGCATTTAGCCAGCTTTTAGCTTTTTGTATTTTATTTATCAATTGCATCAAAGCCCCGCAATCAATTGAACATACAAAGTGGTGAGATTCACTTCTGCCTTTCCGGCTATCTCAATAATCTCTGCAATGTTTACAGGTTTCAGGTTATCGGGGTCGCAATCATCTGTCAGCACAGAAATGGCACAACAAGGCAAGCCCATGTGATTGGCTACAATAACTTCGGGTACAGTACTCATGCCTACTGCATCGGCACCGATATTACGCAGGAACCTGTACTCTGCACGTGTTTCCAGATTCGGCCCGGTAACCACCACATACACACCTTTATTGAGTAAGATATTTTTTTCTTTGGCGATTTGCTCCAAACGCTGATTGAGGTTGGGGTCGTAAGGACAACTCATATCCGGAAAGCGGGGACCAAATTCATCCAGGTTTTTGCCGCGCAAGGGATTGGCAGGCAAGAGATTGATGTGGTCGTCCAACAACATCAGCTGACCTTTCTGCCATTGCATGTTCATGTTGCCTGCCGCATTGGATATGAGCAGGTATTGCACGCCCAATACTTTCATAACCCGCACCGGCAAAGTAATCTGTTGTTGCGTGTAACCTTCGTAATAGTGAAAGCGCCCTTGCATGGCCAAAACTTTTTTACCACCCACTGTGCCGTAAATCAATTTGCCATGATGTGTTTCAACAGTTGATACAGGAAAGTTTGGAATCTCATTATATTCAATGGCAATGGTGTTTTCCATTTCCTGCACAAAGCGATTACCCAAACCTGTACCAAGTATAACGCCTACTTCAGGTTGAAGTACTCCCCTGCTTTTGATATACGTTGCCGCTTCGTTAATTTCTTTTAGCATAATATTTCAGTCGAAATTTTATTTGTCAAATAAACATGAGTAAAGGTTTTAAACCTACTCTTTTTGTAAATGTAAATAGAACACGTAAGACACTGATAAAACAGATTGACACCAATTAATCTGTGATTATCAGCCTAGTCGGTATCATCTGTGTTCTAATGCTGATGCTAAGTGATAATCAAAGTATAATAGTGTCGTGTCAAGCTTTGCCAATCGCTAACCCCTAAAGGGGAGCCGCGCGGGAACACCCCTTTTAGGGGTTGGGGGTATGCTGGGGCAGTATGGAAACAATCGTTGACAAGGCTCTAAGTAGTGGCTCCCTGGCAACTTGAACCGGCTCCGGCTGTGCAGCCATAACAATGCTGACTCAGCACAATGTCTCTGTTTTCCAATTCAGATAAGTTAAACGCGCTTACATGTGCTTTTACTTTTTTGTCCACTTTCAGTCCCAGCATCTGGTTGAAATCACAATCATACATATTGCCTTGCCAGTCAACAGAGATTGTATTGCGGCACATCACCCCGCTTACTGCTGCAGGATTGAAGGCATTCACCAGCTTTTCCATGTAGTCTTCATAATTTCCAGACTCTATCAGGAAATCAAGAAAGCGACTGATGGGAATATTGGTAATCGTAAACAGATTATTGAAGTCGATATCAAAATGTTCTTTCAGTTCTTTTTTGAAATCCCGCTCCAGCATTTGCTGGTCGGCTGGCAGGAAAGCGCCAGTAGGGTTATAAACCAAATCCAATATCAACCCCGAATCATTTTTTCCATAGCCCACAGCATTTAACATGCGCAAGGCTTCAACAGATTTTTCAAATACACCTTCACCACGTTGCCGGTTTGTTTTATCGGCATTGTAGAAAGGTAAAGATGAACAAACCCTTACTTTATGTTTGGCAAAAAATTCTGGCAAGTCATGATACTTTGGATTAGCCAGAATAATGGTCAGGTTTGAACGCACGATAATTTCTCTCACACCAATTTCAGTAGCCTGTTCCACAAACCACCTGAAGTCGGGATTCATTTCTGGCGCGCCTCCTGTTATATCTAAAGTAGAAATGCCACTTTGCTTCAACACATCCAGGCATTGCTGCATGGTTTCGCGTGTCATGATTTCCTTGCGGTCGGGGCCGGCATCTACATGACAATGCTTACACACCTGATTGCACATATAGCCAACATTCACCTGGAAGATTTCTATGCCTGCAGGTTTTAATGTTTCAAAACCATAGGTAGCGATTTTCTCAGCAAAGCGTGGTAAGATGCCTTCTGCAAAAATCCCATTATCCAGCACTTCTATTTGCTTTTGCTGATTTGCGAGTTGATGTTGTCTTGCGTGTAGTGATTTAATCATGGCCTCATCCCCGCCCTTCTCCGGGGGAGAAGGGAGTTAAACTAAATTTGAGTTTTAAACCTAATTTAAATTTATCTCACATAGATAATTTCTTTGCCTTGTTCATCATTTGTACGCCATGTACCAATGAAGCGCCTCCGCGAATAGCGGCAGCTACGTGCACGGCTTCCATCATTTGTGGCTCAGTGCAACCCTTTTCCAACGTATCCTGGGTATAAGCATCAATACAATACGGACATTGAATGGTATGCGAAACAGCCAGAGCAATCAGTGATTTTTCTCTTGCGGTTAAGGCGCCCTCTTTAAAAACATCTCCGTACCAATCAAAAAACTTTGCTGCCAGATTTTTTTCAAACTCTGCAATGCTGCCAAATTTTTTCAGGTCTGCAGGATTGTAATAAGTTTCCATATTCTTCTGTTTAAAAATGTAATTAATGTTTAATGAATAAATCATGTTGTCATGTTAATGACAAACTCGCACTAAAATAATTATTCAGGAATTGCGATATGATAAACTTTGCCTCTCTTCACTGTTAAACTCTCTCCTCTTAACCAGGGATTGTAGCGCTTTAATAATTTATAATTTACACCTTGCGCTTTACTCCAGCTCACCAGGTCTTTGATGTTTTCATCTACTTTCACCAGCCTCACAGGTTCAGGTTGATACAAATGTTGTTCTTCTACTTTGAAACCATACTTTGATGGATTCTCTACAATTTCTTTGATGGCCAGAATTCTGAACACATACCTGGCGGTTTCATCATTGAGATATAAATCGTAATAGTTATCAACCTGCTGATTAGCTAATGCTTTATCCAAACCATTCATACCGCGGTTATAAGATGCTGCGGCCAAAGTCCAGCTTCCAAATTTTTCATAGGCTTTCTTAAGATATTTACAGGCCGCGTGGGTTGACTTCAATGGGTCATAACGCTCATCAACATCTTTATCCACTTCGAGTCCGAGTTCCTTGCCAGACTCTTTTAGTATCTGCCAAAAGCCAACTGCATTTTTGGGTGATACGTCATTCAACAATCCGCTTTCAATCAAAGGCAAGTATTTAAAGTCAGCCGGTATGCCATGCTGATTCAAAATCTCTTCCATTTGTGGCAACCAGCGGTTGGCGCGCTTCATCAAGAAAATGGTATTGTTATGCCAATAGGTATTGATGTGAAGCTCGCGGTCAAGCCGCTCTTTTACATCGGGCATTTCAAGTGGAACGGGCTCTCCTGCAAAACTTAAAGTCTGGGGCAAGTCGTATGATACCGCCAGCAATCTTTCTGGTGGTAAAACACCTTGCTGAACAGGCGCCACTTCCATGCTACTGATAACATTTGCCGGATTGCCTTTTCGTTGAAACAAATCAGCATGATGATAGCGAATGTGCGCAATCATGATGAGCAAGGCCAGGCTCGCTATGATGATCGGTAAATAGGTTCTCATCAGAAGTTTGGTGTGAGCAGGTACTTGGCATAGAAATCATCAATCACTTTCACCACTTCGGTGGGTGTATCCACCAGCGCAAATAAATCCAAATCTATTTCGCTGATGTTGCCTTGTTTCAACATCACTGCTTTAATCCAGTCAACCATACCACCCCAATATTCACGGCCTACTAATACGATTGGAAAACGACCAATCTTTTTTGTTTGGATGAGTGTAAGGGCTTCAAAAAATTCATCGAGCGTACCAAAACCTCCGGGCATTACAATAAAGCCCTGTGAGTATTTCACAAACATTACTTTGCGCACAAAGAAATAATCGAAGGTGATGAGCTTATCCGGGTCAATGTAAATGTTGCCTTTCTGTTCAAATGGCAGAATGATGTTCAAGCCAACCGATTTACCACCTTGCTCAGAAGCACCTTTGTTGGCAGCTTCCATTATACCAGGCCCACCACCTGAAATAACACCATAACCATGGCGCACCAGCTTGGCGGCAATTTCCTCAGTCATTTTATAATGAGGATGATCGGGCTTGGTGCGTGCTGAACCGAAAATACTTACGCATGGGCCAATCTTTGAAAGTTTTTCAAAGCCTTCAACAAACTCAGACATTACTTTAAAGATCACCCAGGAGTCTGCACTTTTTATTTCGCTCCAGCTTTTCTCTTTAAATGCTTTGAGAATTTTTTGTTCTTCTTCCTGCGAGATTTGTTTATTGTTATCCATTTTTTCTTAATCAACCGTGTAAAGATAAATGAATTAAATTCATTCTTTCTTCAACAGGTTCTCAAGCGCGGCTTCAAGTGTTTTGTATTTAAAGGTAAATCCGGTTGATAAAATCTTTTCGGCAGAAACAGCACTTCCCTGTAAAACCATGTCTGCCATTTCGCCTAAAATTAATTTCATTACAAATGCAGGAGCATTTGGTAAAAAGAAGGGTCTGTTAAGCATTTTTGCTATTGCCTTTGTAAAGTCTTTATTACTGACAGCATATAAACCAACACCATTATATGCTCCGCTCATGTTTTCATTTTCTAAAGCTGAAATAAACATGGCGCAAAGGTCATCAATATGTATCCAGGCAATTTGTTGTTTACCAGAGCCAAGTGCTGCGCCAAAACCCCACTTAACCGGAGCGGCCATAGCTTTTAGCGCACCACCTTCTGCACTTAACACAATGCCGATACGTATAGCTACTGTTCTTACATTTAATTTTTCAACCTGAAAAATTTCATCTTCCCATTGCTTTACTACTCCGGCCAAAAAATCATGACCTGCTTTGCTCTCCTCTGTCAGTACATCCTCACTTGTAATAAAGCCATAATAGCCAATAGCTGAGGCTGACACAAAAGTTTTT
>DAOLDI010000028.1:0-12107 GCA_035327445.1 Cyclobacteriaceae bacterium
AAGAAATGGGATCCTGAAAAAATTATCAAAACGTTTTTCAGCGATATCGTACCTCAAGCTGATGAACATGATCGCATTAGTTTGCTCTTCAATTTTATTCAATATGTAGAGCGTCAGGTAGTCTTATTTGATTCTGTTGAAGATGCCGCCTTTGAAAGAATTCATGATTTAAATGGTAAAGGAAGCATTGCAGCCTTGCTTGCACGTGTGCAAAGTGAAAGTCGTGAAAAAGATTTGTTGGAAATTCTGAATGATTTTGCCGTAAGGGTTGTCCTTACTGCGCATCCAACACAATTCTATCCGGGCACCGTGCTAGCCATTATTACTGACCTGGAAGAAGCCATCAGAAAAAATGATCTCAGCCAGATAAATCTTTTGTTGCAGCAACTTGGTAAAACTGCATTCATAAATCGCGAAAAGCCAAGTCCTTTTGATGAAGCCGTGAACCTGGCATGGTTTCTTGAAAATGTATTTTATAAAGTAATTCCAGAAATCTATTTCAAATTGGCTGAAGATTTACAAGTAAACCTGAGGGACTGGAAAAATACCAAGCTGCTGAATATTGGGTTCTGGCCGGGTGGCGATAGAGATGGCAACCCTTATGTTACACATGAAGTAACACAAAGAGTAGCAGGACGATTGAAAGAAAATCTGCTGAAGGCCTACCATCGCGATATCAGGCTTTTGAGAAGACGCTTAACCTTTCAGGGCATTAATGAAATGGTGATGAACATTGAGCACAAGATTTATGAAATGGCTTACTTAGGCAAGCAGCATTATAAATTTGCCGATGCCCTGATTAATGATCTTGATCAGATCAGAAAAAACCTGATAGAACTGCACAACGGTTTATTCAGTTCGCAGCTTGACCGCTTCATTACCAAAGTGAGAATATTCGGATTTCACTTTGCTACGCTCGACATCAGGCAAGACAGCAGCAAGCACGATGAAGTTTGGGACAGCATTATTCAATACCTGCACAAAAAAGCAAAAGGCATTTCATTAACAGCTTATCAGCAACTAACTGAATCAGAAAAAATCAAATACATCCTTGGCATCAGGCATGACCTGAGCAAAATAAAATTTGAAAATATTTTTGTTAATGAAGTACTCAATACCATAAAAAGCATCGGCATCATTCAAAAGCAAAATGGTGAACGGGCTTGTCATCGCTACATCATCAGCAATTGCCAGTCGGCATTACACGTGATGCAAGTGTATAAACTTTGTGAAATGTTGTTAGGCAAAAAGGCGCAGGTTGATGTAGTTCCATTATTTGAAACAATAGATGACCTGAGTGCAGCCGGAAAGATCATGCAAGATTTGTATGGCCATAAAATATATCGCGCACACCTGAATCATCGCAGTAACAGGCAAACCATGATGCTCGGATTTTCTGATGGCACTAAAGATGGCGGATACCTGATGGCCAACTGGTCTATTTTCAAAGCAAAAGAAAACCTGACAGCAATTAGTCGTGAAGCAGGCATTAGCGCTATATTTTTTGATGGACGAGGCGGGCCACCGGCAAGAGGTGGCGGCAATACACACGATTTTTATGCTTCATTGGGCGGAAGCATTGCATGTAAAGAAGTACAGATCACCATTCAAGGTCAAACTATCAGCTCTAATTATGGCAAATACCATTCTGCCAAATACAATTTAGAGCAATTGCTTTCTGCCGGACTTGAAAACCGTTTATATAATGAGCGGCCTGAATTAAATGCTGATCAGAAAAAATTATTGGATGAACTGGCAGAAGCAGCTTATAAGGTCTATGTAGATTTTAAAACACATCCGGATTTCATCCCTTACCTGGAAAAGATTACACCTCTCTCCTATTTTGCCGAAGCCAAAGTGGGTTCAAGACCCATGAAGCGCAAACAAGACAGCCAGCTGAAGTTAAAAGATTTGCGCGCTATACCTTTTGTAGGTTCATGGGCTTTGATGAAGCAAAACATTCCGGGCTTTTACGGTGTTGGTAGCTCAATAGAAACATTGGGTAAGGATAAAAAGCTTTCTGAACTGAAGGCGCTTTACCAGGACTCCCTATTTTTCAGAACATTGTTGAGCAACAGCATGCAATCATTGAAAAAAACATATTACCCCGCAACTGCTTACCTGGCCAAAGATGAAGAGTTTGCCGGATTCTGGAAGCTGATGAAATCAGAATATGAAAAATCGATTGAACAGATTCTGAAAGTTTCGGGGCAGGCAGAGTTGATGGAAAGCAATGCACAAATCAGAAGCTCCATAAAGCTTAGAGAAAAAATTGTATTACCACTTATATGCATTCAGCAATATGCCCTGCAACAATTAAGAAATAAAAATTACGACCAGAAATCAGAAAATACTTACAAGAAACTGGTAATGCGTTGTATGTTTGGCGTTATCAATGCCGCAAGAAATTCGGCTTAAAATTAAATGATCTATGATTCAATCACTAAAATACTTTGCTAAGTATGTAACTATTGTACTGATTGTTTTCAGTACTGTATTTATTCAATCATGTAACCGCAATGACGATGAGTTTTTGCCACGCGTACTGGTTGAAGCTAATCTCTTTTTAAATCGCTCTGCCAATGATCTTAAACTTATAGCCCCAAGTTTAAATATTCCGGCCAATGCCATGAAGTATGATGTAGATATCTACAGAGTTACCTACAAAACACCTTATAAAAACAATGAGATAATTGCCAGTGGCATCGTAGTATTACCCCGCACAACCGATGAAGTGGGCATGCTGTGTTTTAACCACGGCACCATAGCCTCAAACAGCGAAGCACCAACACAACTGGGTATCAGTAATCAACAATGGTTTTTATTTGCTGCCATGGCATCGCCCGGCTTTATTGCGGTAATACCTGATTTTATTGGCTTTGGTGCATCGGTAGATATCTTCCATCCTTATTATGATGAATCACTAACAGCCACAGCCATTTATGATAACATGGTAGCAGCCGCAGAGCTTGCCAGGCAAAATGATGTGCGCTTCAACAAAAAACTTTTTATATCAGGTTATTCTCAAGGCGGGTACGCCACCATGGCCGCACATAAATATGTTGAACAAAATCCTTCAGGCGATTTTAATTTAATTGCTTCTTTTCCTGCATCGGGTGGTTATGATGTAAAAGCGATGCAAGAATACTTTTTTGGATTGGAAACTTACGATCAGCCTTTCTTTCTGGCCTATGTTGCCCTGGCTTATAAAAACACCTACGATTGGTCAGAAGGTATGGATGTTTTCTTTAATGAACCTTATGCCGGCAGAATTCCGAATTTATTTAACAATGTAAATACTGGTTCACAAATCAATGCGCAGTTGAACAATAACATTGCAGAATTTGTAAAGGCAGATTTTCTGAATAATATCGATACTGACAATAAGTACAAGTTCATAGTGGATGCCTTTAATGATAACAGCCTTACCGACTGGACACCCACGAAACCCATTTACATGTATCATGGTACTGCAGATGTTACCGTGCCGTATGAAAATTCTGTGATTACTTATGAAAAACTTTTGGCCCGAGGTACGCCAGCTTCATTGCTTAGCTTTATTCCGCTTGAAGGGGCCATGCATTTCACCGGTCCTTTCCCTTACATTCAGGACTTTGTGAATAAGGTACTTGATATGAAATAAAAAAAGAGCCGCCCAATGGGCGGCTCTTTTACTTTGTAGCCCCGACAAGAATCGAACTTGTATCTAAAGTTTAGGAAACTTCTATTCTATCCATTGAACTACGGGGCCATCTATCCCTGAAGCCATCCAGATGCCACGGCAGGCATTGAACAACAGGGCCATTAACAGGAGTGGCAAAAATACTCAAATTCGAAAACCTCACAATTGGTAATCTGAAAGCAAGCCCGGATTTACATAATTGGGATAAATCTGCAAATGCCTTTCCAAAACCATTTCAAAAATGGCTTCGCGCAAAACATCTATATTTTGTTTTTGAATGGCCGAAATACAAATAGCGTTTTTCACGTTACCCCCAACATAGGCTTTACTAAGCTCGCCTAAATCAATCGGGTTTTCATCTTCTGCTTCAAACTTGTCAATTTTATTCAGCACCATCAACACAGGAATGTTGCCAGCGCCAATTTCGATAAGGGTTTGTTTTACCACCTCAATCTGATGCTCGTGCTGTGGATGTGAAATATCAGCTACATGTAATAATACATCCGCCTCGCGCACCTCATCTAAAGTTGATTTGAATGACTCAATAAGATGATGCGGAAGTTTGCGAATAAAACCTACCGTATCTGAAAGTAAAAAAGGAACACCTTTAAACACAACCTTACGCACTGTAGCATCTACCGTAGCAAAAAGTTTATCTTCTGCCAGTACCTCTGATTTTGAAAGCAGGTTCATCAAAGTTGACTTACCAACGTTGGTATAACCAACAAGTGCCACGCGCACTACTGCATTTCTTGATTTGCGTTGGGTTTGCTTTTGCTTTTCAATTTTTTCTAACCTGCCTTTTAATACACTTATCTGGTTTCGTATCGCCCTGCGGTCGGTCTCAATTTCTTTTTCACCGGCACCACCCCGTGTGCCTGTACCACCGCGCTGTCGTTCAAGGTGTGTCCACATACGGGTTAAACGTGGTAGCAGGTATTGGTAATAAGCCAGCTGCACTTGTGTTGTAGCCTGTGAGGTTTGCGCCCTGCGCAGAAAAATGTCCAGTATCAGCAAACTGCGATCATACACCCTGACTTTAAACTCTTCTGAGTTCATGGCTTTCTCAATATTGCGTAATTGAGAAGGACTCAAATCATCATCGAATACTAAAGTCTTGATTTGATTTTGGTGCAGGTACTGCTTTATCTCCTCCAGTTTGCCTTTACCCACAAAGGTTTTTACATCAGGATGCTGCAAACGTTGTGTGTAACGCCTTGCTTCCTGAAAACCTGCTGTATCAGCCAAAAAGGCCAGCTCATCAAGGTATTCATCAATTTCATGCTGGGGCATTTTGCCCAGGCCTAATCCTACTAAAACTGTTGGTTCTTTTACGGTCATCAAGACTCAAAATTACGCGTTTTCCAATTATGATTGCTGATTGAAAAGTCTTTCTGATGCGGAAAGGTTCAATACAATAAAATTAAAATGCCAGGCCTGCAATTGCCCAATTATTTTCGTGCGATAGTAAGGATTGCCTAACTTGTGGCCTCATTGCATACCATGAAAATAATTGAAACCCATATTGAAGGACTGATTGAAGTTCTTCCGGATGTTTACTCAGATAACCGGGGCTGGTTTACAGAAGTTTATCAGCAAGAAAAATTTCATGCGCTTGGTATCAAAGAAAATTTCATTCAGGATAATTTATCTTTCTCAAAGCAAGGGGTAATACGCGGGCTGCATTTTCAGCTTGATCCTTTTGCGCAGGCCAAGATGGTTAGGGTATTTAGCGGAAGGGTTTTAGATGTTGTAGTAGACGTAAGAAAAAACTCAAAAACATTTGGCCATACTTACAGTTGTGAACTTAATGCAGAGAAACAAAATATTTTATTCATACCTGCAGGCTTTGCGCATGGCTTTGCCGCATTAACAGATGCCATGTTTTACTACAAATGCTCTAATGTGTACAACAAAACAGCAGAAGCCGGCATAATCTGGAATGACAAAGACTTGCAGATAGATTGGAAAATTGAAAAGCCGATTATTTCTGATAAAGACACACAATTGCCTTCATTCAAAGAAATACTAGCGCGTTTATAATTATATTGATTAAAGGATGCTCGGAAAATGGTTTGGTAAATCAGAAGTCAACAATGAGCATATCAATCCTTTACTGGTTGATATGCACTCACATTTTCTGCCTGGCCTGGATGATGGCGCACCTGACATGGAAACCGCGCTTGAACTCATCAAAGCCATGCAGGCAAGGGGTTTTAAAAAACTCATTACCACTCCGCACATCATCAGCGATTTCTATCGCAATTCACCTCAAACCATTTTACCCGTCTATCAGCAGTTAAAAGATAACATGAAAACTGCAGGGCTCTATATTGAACTGGAAGTTGCGGCAGAATATTACCTGGACGATGAAATTATGAACCATTTGGAAGAAGGTGCTGAAATGTTGAGCTTCGGAAATAACTATGTTTTGTTCGAGACCAATTTTCTGAGTGAACCTCTCCTCTTAAAGTCATTTATCTTCAAACTGCAAAGCCGAGGTTTCCGCCCGGTTTTGGCGCATCCGGAACGTTATCTCTATTTCTATGACAATATTAAGGAGATCAGCACCCTGATAGACCGGGGCGTTTACATGCAAATCAACATCAACTCCATAACAGGGCATTATTCCAAACAAGCTCAAAAGCTCGCTTTTGAACTAATTGACCGCAAATGGGTTCATTTTTTGGGCAGCGATTGTCACCACTCGCAGCATTTGACCGTTATGGATAAAGCCATGAAGCACAAATACTTTATAAAAGCCTTAAATTTGGATTTGCTGAACAACAGCCTGCTATGATAGCCATTACGGGTGCAACGGGACTCATCGGATCTTTTCTTGTAAAACGACTTTTGCAAGATGGCGTACCCTTTGTGGCCATTAAAAGAGCAGATTCTGACTTATCCTATTTTGCCGATGTGGCCAAAGCAATTACCTGGCGTGATGCTGATGTGCTGGATGAGGTAAAACTGGAAGAAGCTTTTGAAGGCTGTGATACGGTAATACATGCAGCAGCCCTGGTTTCATTTAACCCCAGGCATAAAGCTAAATTATTTGATATCAACGCATTAGGTACACGTAAGGTGGTAAACACCTGCCTGAATATGGGCATCAAAAAATTGATTTACCTCAGCTCTGTTTCAGCTTTGGGCAGAAATAAAAAAGTCAAAGTAGTTGATGAGTCGGCCCAGTGGACCAACTCCTCTTTAAATACCTATTATGGTGAATCAAAATACCTGGCCGAACTGGAAGTATGGCGGGGCAGTGAAGAAGGCATGGATGTAGCCATTATTAATCCATCAGTAGTATTGGCTCCGGGCAATTGGGATAAGAGCAGTGCCAAGATTTTTAAATACGTATGGCAAGAAAAACCCTTCTATACCACCGGCACCTTTAATTATGTGGATGTACGCGACCTGGTTGAAATCATTGTAAAAGCTTGCCAGGGAGCCGTAAACGGAGAACGCATTATTGCCAATGCAGGCCAAATCAGCTACCGCGATTTTCTTTGCATGGCTGCGCAACATTTCAATAAGCGGGCGCCCTCAATCAAAATTGGCGCTGGATTAATCTATGTTGTAGCCGCGTTTGAACAAGTGCGCAGCAGAATTACAGGATCTGATCCCATCATTACCCCAGAAACCGCCCGTTTGGCCCACGCAAGCACCTTTTTCGATAATTCTAAGATAAAAAGAGCCCTCGGTTTCGATTTTAGGTCACTGGAAGATACCTTGCAGTGGTGCAGTAATAAATATGCCGAGCAATTGGCTTAGTATTAAGCTGACACTTATAGCTTTGCAGCTATTTTTTACTATCTTGGTGAAACCACTAACGCATGGCTGAGAACTTCCGCAAAAAAGAAGAGAGCAACGAGTTGATTAGGAAATTTGAAGACCACCTGAAAAGGAAATCAACCTGCTTCTTCGATGTTGATGCATTTGAACTAATCATCGATCATTACTTATCAAAAGGCAAATACAAGAAAGCTTTGGCTGCCGCCAATATGGCCATTGAGCAATATCCTTTTTCTATAGAGTTGATCATGAGCAAAGCGCAGATACTTTCTCATCTGCAGGCTTATGATGAAGCATTAGAAATCCTGGAAGAAGCGAAAGCAATGCAGCCAAATGATATTGATATCTATCTCTCTATTGGTTCTATTTATTCTTTACAAGGCAAGCATGAAACTGCCTTAATCATGTACAAAGAAGTGCTTGACCTGGCTGAAGATAAAGATGAGATTTACTACAACATTGGTCTGGCTTACCAAAGCATGGAAAAATATCATGAGGCCATAGATGCATACAAACTTTCAATCGAAGAAAATATCAATCATGAAGGTTCACTTTATGAACTTGCCTATTGCTTAGACATAACGGGTCAATTAGAGAGCAGCCTTAATTACTACAAAAAATTTATTGACGAAGACCCCTACTCTGCCGCTGCATGGTACAACCTGGGTATAGTGTGCAATAAGCTCAACAAATTTGAAGAAGCGCTACATGCTTACGAGTACGCCACCATTATTGATGAAGTCTTTGCCTCTGCCTATTTTAACATGGGTAATACCCAAATGAATTTACAGAACTATGCAGCAGCATTAGATGCCTTCAAAAAAACAATAGACATTGAAGGTCCCAGTCCTGAAACTTATTGCAGCGTAGGTGCAGCTTATGAGAATCTTGAACAATATGATTTAGGCTTAAAATATTTTCAAAAAGCTGCCAAGCTTGACACACTAAGTGACGAAGCCTGGTATGGTGCCGGTAGTTGTCTTGAAAAACAAGAAAAATGGTACCAGGCACTGCACTTCTACAACAAAGCACTGAAAATAGATTCAGAAAATGCCGAATACTGGAAAGCAGTTGCGCATGCAGAGTTTAAAGTGGGCAACACCATTTCAAGTATTGATGCTTATGAAGAAGCTGCAAAGCTTGACTCCAAAGACAAAGAAATATGGTTGAACTGGTCTTATATTTTCTATGAGCAGGGTGATTATGGCAAAGCCATAGAAGTATTATTGGCTGGCTTTGATGAACTTCCTGATGATGCCGAGTTCTTTTACCGCATGACCATTTACCTGATTGAAGCCGGTAAGTTTAAAGAAGCCTTCAATTATTTAGAAAATGCATTAATTTTGGATTTTGAATTACATACAACGCTTTATGATTTCTTCCCTAAACTGGAAACTCAAAAAGCACTTTACAAGATTATTGAACAATTTAGAAGCGAAAACCCCTGATGAACTACTTGCTAAAAAATCTGCCTGAGCGTACTACCAAGCCCAGGCAATATGGCTTTACCATGGCCATGGATAAAGGACTAAGCGTAAGAGAAGCTGAAGATTTTTTAAATGTTGCCGCAGACCATATTGACATTGTGAAATTAGGATGGGCAACATCATACGTAACACCTAATCTCAAAGATAAACTCAAAGTGTACAGAGATGCCGGCATACCCGTGTATTTTGGAGGTACTTTATTTGAAGCATTCATTATCCGAGATCAGTTCGATGATTACCGCAAAGTTCTGGATAAATATGATCTTAATTTTGCGGAAGTATCAGACGGATCTATTGATTTAGATCACGACAAAAAATGTGATTACATCAACAAACTTTCGCAACAGGTTACTGTATTGTCAGAAGTGGGTTCAAAAGATGCAGAGAAAATTATTCCGCCCTACAAGTGGATTGAACTCATGCAAAAAGAACTTGATGCCGGTGCCTGGAAAGTAATTGGTGAAGCGCGTGAAAGTGGTAATGTGGGTTTGTTCCGTTCAACCGGTGAAGTACGATCTGGTCTTGTACAGGAAATTCTTACAAAAATTCCTTTCGAAAAAATTATCTGGGAAGCTCCGCAAAAAGCACAGCAGGTATGGTTTATCAAATTGCTTGGTGCAAATGTAAACCTGGGTAATATTGCACCTAACGAAGTTATTCCTTTAGAGACAATCAGGTTGGGATTAAGAGGCGATACCTTCTTACATTTTTTAGGAATAGATAAAAAAGCCAACAATACACCTCCATTTTTTGCTGAATAAGCTAAATTGAGAAAACTCAAAGATTATATACTGCTTTTTGTAAAAGGCATGGGCATGGGCGCGGCTGACGTTGTGCCTGGTGTTTCAGGAGGGACAATTGCTTTTGTTACGGGTATTTATGAAGAACTGTTGCGCAGCATTACATCTGTAGATGCAGAGGCATTGCGCTTACTCTTCAGATTTAAATTGAAATCCCTCTGGACTAAAATTAATGGGAGCTTTTTATTGGTACTCTTTGGCGGTATCATTACAAGTATCATCAGCCTGGCTAAACTTGTTACGTTTCTTTTAAGCACTTACCCCATTCAGGTCTGGTCATTTTTCTTTGGCTTGATTCTCATTTCATGTATCATCATCATGCGTGAAATCGAAAAATGGAATCTGTCTGTAATTTTATTTTTCATCTTAGGTTGTGCTGCCGCTTATTTCATCAGCACATCAACAGGAATTCAAATGCCCAATACCTTACTATTTATTTTCTTTTCTGGTATACTCGCCATTTGCGCCATGATACTTCCCGGCATATCAGGCGCATTTATTTTATTATTAATAGGTAAGTATGAATATATGATGCGTGCTTTAACAAGTACTGACATTCCTGTTATTGCAACTTTTGTTACAGGTTGCGTTATAGGGTTAATTCTTTTCGCAAGGCTGCTTAGCTGGACTTTAAGCAAGTACAGAAGCATAAGCATTGCCACATTGGCCGGCATTATGTTAGGATCACTTTATAAAGTATGGCCCTGGAAAACAGCGTTAAGTTATAGGCTTAACCAAGAAGGCTACCAGGTACCTGCATTTGAAAAAAGTGTGCTTCCGGGCGAATTTTTAAGGATTACCGGGCAAGACCCGCACATATTCTATGCCATTTTATTCGCTGCTCTGGGCATATTTCTGGTAATATTATTAGAAAAACTTGCATCGTTAGTCAAATACCGAAACAGCGTTTAAATTTGCTGCCTTGGTTAAAACATGCGTAACTACTCATTTTTAATATGGAAAAAGTTTTTGGATTAAT
This sequence comes from Cyclobacteriaceae bacterium, assembly GCA_035327445.1. Classification (GTDB taxonomy): domain Bacteria; phylum Bacteroidota; class Bacteroidia; order Cytophagales; family Cyclobacteriaceae; genus DAOLDI01. The sequence goes on from DAOLDI010000028.1 coordinate 10,744, forward strand.
TGGTCAGACATTATCGCATTCGTTTTCTAAATCTTACTTCGATGAAAAGTTTTTCAGAGACGGCATCAAAGACCACCACTACGAATTATTTGAAATAAAGAACATAGAGGATTTTCCTCAATTCATAAAAGATAATCCTAATCTCTGCGGACTTAACGTTACACTTCCTTACAAAGAAAAAGTAATGAAGTTTTTGGATGAGTTGGATGAACAAGCAAAAAATATTGGCGCTGTAAACGTAATTAAAATCAACAAAGGAAAATTAAAAGGATTCAATACAGATTATATCGCTTTTAAAAACACACTCGACAGGTGGATTCCTGAAAAGAAAGGATTGCAGGCTTTGATACTGGGCACTGGTGGATCTTCTAAAGCCATACAGCAAGCTTTGAAAGAACTCAAGATCAAATTCAAAACAGTTTCAAGAGAAGCCGGCAAGGGTGATTACACCTATGCCGAATTAGAAAAAGATCCATCCATCATTGAAAAGTCTAAACTGATTATTAATGCAACGCCAATGGGGATGACCCCCAACACAACAACATTCCCAGCCATCAGGTATGATCTCATTGGAAAAGATCATTATTTGTATGACCTGATCTACAATCCGGCAAGAACAGTATTTATTCAAAAAGCCGAGATGCGCGATGCTCATTTCAAAAATGGTTTGGAAATGCTGCATGAACAGGCCGAAAATGCCTGGATGATCTGGAACAGCTGAAACGCGTTTTGCGTAATGCACAATTGCTGTTAAAGCAACAGCAAAATAAATTGAATTATGGATTTTAGGTTAACAAGCGATTTTAAACCTACGGGCGATCAACCCGCAGCCATAAAGCAATTATCACAGGGCATAACAAACGGAGAACCTCATCAGACTTTACTGGGTGTTACCGGTTCAGGTAAAACTTTTACAGTAGCCAATGTTATTCAACAGGTACAGAAACCAACGCTCGTGCTTTGTCATAACAAAACACTGGCCGCACAACTTTATGGTGAGTTCAAGCAATTTTTTCCGGATAATGCCATTGAATACTTTATTTCTTATTACGATTACTATCAGCCCGAAGCATACATACCTACTTCCAACTTATACATTGAGAAAGATCTTTCCATCAATGAAGAAATTGAAAAGCTGAGGTTAAGTGCTTCCTCATCATTACTTACAGGCAGGCGCGATATCATTGTGGTGGCTTCGGTATCTTGTATTTACGGTATTGGAAATCCTGATGACTTCGGAAAAAATGTGATCAAACTTCGGATAGGTGAACAGATTGCACGAAATAAATTACTATTCTCACTTGTTGACATTCTGTACAACCGCACCGAAGCAGAATTTAAACGCGGTACTTTCAGGGTAAAGG
>DAOLDI010000029.1:0-11796 GCA_035327445.1 Cyclobacteriaceae bacterium
TATGGCCATAGCTTCCACAACAGGGCACTTTACCAAAGTAAATCCTGCTTTTTGCAAGCTACTTGGTTACACTGAAGAAGAGATTACTTCACAACCATTTAATAACTTTATTCACCCTGAAGATTTGAACAAGACCATTGTTGAATACGATGAAACAATTTCAGGAAAAAGAAAAGCTTATAATTTCGAAAACCGGTACATCACCAAATCGGGGGCAGCGGTTTGGATTTCATGGAGTTCATCAGATGCGTTTAATGCAGAAGGTCAAGTGTTTGCTTATGGCCGCAACATTACAGAACAGCGGGAGCTTGAAGATTTGCTAAATAAAGCTACCAGCATGGCACGCATTGGAAGCTGGGAACTTAACCTCATTAAAAATGAAATTTACTGGTCGCCTATGACGCGCAAAATCCATGAAGCGCCTGATGATTTTGTGCCTAAGCTGGACGAAGGAATCAATTTCTACAAAGCAGGAGAACACCGCGAACGGATAAGTAAGGCTGTTGAACAAGCCACAACAAATGGCATTCCCTGGGATCTTGAACTTCAGATTATTACTTATGAAGGCAAAGAGCGTTGGATACGAACTATTGGAGAAGCTGAGTTTGTAAAAGGTAAATGCGTACGGCTGTATGGCAGCTTCCAGGATATCCATAGTTTGAAAATTGCGGAACTGGAAAAACAGGCAGCCTTACATGAGCGTACAGTTATACTGGAACGTACAAACGATGCCTTTTTTATTGTTGATAAAAATTGGACTGTAGTTTATTGGAATCGCAGGGCAGAAGAAATCATTGGTATTAACCGAGATGATTTACTCGGCTATAATTTATGGGACAAATTCCCTGCCGCTAAAGAGCTTAAGTTCTTCCAGGAATACAAACGTGCATTTGAAGAACAAATGGAAGTTCATTTTGAAGAATACTTTGAGCCGCTTGGTAAATGGTTTGAGGCGCATGCATATCCAACATTTGAAAATTTAAGCGTTTTCTTTCGGGATATTACTGAAAAGAAACAAGCAGATGAGACTTTAAAGCAAGCCTTTGAAGAGCGTAACCAAATCCTGGAAAGCATCAGCGATAATTTCTATGCCCTTGATCATGACTATCGATTCACTTACCTGAACCGCTCAAGTGAACGTTTGATCGGAATTAATAAAGAAGAGATTATCGGCAAAAATGTATTTGATGTTTTGCCTATTATGAAGGAAACCAATTTTCCGGAAAAACTTGAAGAAGTTAAACTAAGTGGCAAGCCGGTTAAATTTGAACTCTACTCTGAGCCGCTAGAATCCTGGTTTGATGAAAGTATTTATCCCAGGCCCGATGGTGGCTACTCTGTGTTCTTCAGAAATATTTCTGAAAAGAAAAAAGCTGAATATGCTTTACGCGAAGCCTTTGAAGAAAAAACAACCATTCTGGAAAGTATAGGCGATGCCTTTTTTGCTGTTGATAAAAACTTTACAGTTACCTACTGGAATAAGCTGGCGGAAAGTATGCTGCAAACTCCGCGCGACAAAATTATTGACAAACATTTATGGGATGTTTTTGCCGATGCGGTGAATCTCCCCTCCTATCATAATTATCACAAAGCACTAAATGAAAATGTAACAGTGTTATTTGAAGATTATTATGAACCCATCGATCGTTGGTTCGAAATCAGCGCCTACCCTTCAGCCAAAGGATTATCGGTATTTTTCAAAGACATAACCGAGCGTAAAAAAGCCCTGGAGGATATTCGAATATCAAATGAACGCTACGAAAAAGTTGCCAAGGCTACTAATGACGCTGTATGGGATTGGGACCTGCTCAGCAACAAAGTAACCCGAACAGGTGAAGGGTTTACAAATCTGTTTGGTTATAACGCAGAAGAAGCTAATCATGATGATAATTTCTGGACAAAACTTGTTCATCCAGAAGATATTGAGCAAGTGGTAAAAGCTCAGAACATCACCCTCAATGAGCCCAAAGAGTCTTACTGGGAAAGTGAATACCGCTTTAAGAAAAAAGACGGAAATTATGCTTACGTGTATGACAGGGGCTATATCATGCGCGATGCCAAAGGCAAAGCAATTCGCATGATTGGGGCCACGCAAGACATTACACACCGAAAAGAGTACGAAGAATCATTGAAAAAATTAAATACAGACCTGGAAAATTATACACATGAACTGGCAGAGTCAAATAAAGAGCTGGAGCAATATGCCTATGTTGCTTCGCACGATTTGCAAGAGCCCCTGCGCATGGTGACCAGTTTTTTAACCAAGCTTGAGAAAAAGTATGTTGATCTGCTGGATGATAAAGGAAAACAGTACATACACTTTGCCGTTGATGGCGCAACACGCATGCGGCAGATTATTCTTGAGCTGCTTGAGTTTTCAAAAGTAAGCCAGGTAAGTAAAGAACTTGAACCTGTAGACTTGAATTCATTGCTAAGCGAAGTGAAGTTGTTTTTGAAACAACAAATTGAAGATAAGAATGCCAATATTCAAATTGACAAATTACCTGTTGTTAATTCTAATCCCATCGCCTTGCGGCAGGTTTTCTTAAACCTGGTTAACAATGCCTTAAAATACAGCAGTAAATCAAGGCCGCTTGTTATCAAAGTAAGTGCTACAGAAAAAGAAAAAAACTGGATCTTTTCAGTAAGTGGTAATGGCATTGGCATTCATGCTGATTACTTTGATAAAATCTTTGTGCTCTTCCAGCGCTTACATGCCAAGCACGAGTATTCAGGCACAGGCCTTGGGCTTGCCATTTGCAAAAAGATCATTGAAAAATTAGGCGGTAAAATATGGGTTGAATCAACAGAAGGAGAAGGAAGTACTTTTTACTTCAGCATAAAAAAATGAAAAAGCAAGGCAAAAACCAGATTGATCATCAATGTACCTTTAAGGCCAGCCCCTTAGCCAGTTTGCTGCTCTTACCAGATGCCCCGCGCTTTACTATTGTTGACGTTAATACTGCCTACCTGCAGGCAACAGCATCACAAGAAGAAGATTTAATTGGCAAGGGAGTTTTTGAAGCCTTCCCCGATAATCCTGAAGATAAAGATGCAGATGGCGTTTCAAAGCTATCAAGCTCATTGCTAAAGGTAATTGAAACGCGTGCAGCACAGCCAATGGCTACCCAGAAATATGATATACCTGTTAGAAACAGCAACAGGTTTGAAGAGCGCTACTGGGATCCATTAAACATTCCCGTAATTAACAATAAACAAGAGCTATGTTACATTATCCACACCGTAGTTGATGTTACTGAAAGAGAGCTTGAAAGGCGCAAGCACCTTGATACAGAGGCATTACTTAAACACTCTGAAAATCTCTTTAAAAATGTTTTTGATCATTCTGCCTCAGGAATTGCAGTAATAGATCTTAGTGGCAAATACCTGGATGTAAACAAAAGCTTTTCGAGAATTACAGGTTATACCAAAGATCAAATACTGAAAAAGAAATTTCAGGATATCACTCATCCGGATGACCTTGAAAAAGATTTGCTCTATTTAGAAAAACTACAAAAAGGAGAAGTAGACTACTACAGATTAGAAAAACGCTACATTACCAAAGAAGGCAGTATTGCCTGGGTACTTTTAATTGTAAGCCTGGTTAAAAACAAAAAAGGAGAGCCACTTTACTTTATATCGCACATACAAGATATCACGGTACAGAAAAAAATTGAACTTTCTCTTAAGGAAGTAATGCAACGCTATGAATCTTTGTTCAAGCAAAATCCTGATGCCGTATTTTCTTTAGATCCTCAAGGGTATTTTACATCTGCAAACCAGGCTACCTTAAATCTTCTGGCCTGTTCCATGAAGGATATCCTTAATAAATCCTTTCATCCTTTTTTAGCAGAAGATGAAAAACCACGTGTTGTATCACTTTTTGAAGATGCCTTGAAAGGTCATGCGCAATATTATGAAACACGCATAATTACCACCAATGGAAAGCTAATTATAGTAAGCGTTGCATTAATGCCCATTTTGATTGAAAATAATATTACTGGTGTTTATGGCATTGCCAGAGATATCACAAATGCCAAAGAACTGCAAGAGCAGGTAAAACTTGAAAGGGATATTTCTTATCATATCATCAATAACCTGCCGGCTGCATTTTTCTTGTTTAACCGGCAAGGAAAATTTTTGCGCTGGAATAAAAGTCTTGAAAATGTAAGTGGTTATACATCAGCTGAAGTTGAACACATGCAACCCCTTGACTTTTTCAGTGAAGCAGAAAAAGAACTTGTTGCAGCAAATATTGAAAAGGCATTTTCTGAAGGCGGCACTTATGTAGAGGCAAATTTGCTTACAAGAAATAATGAATTAATACCTTACTACTTCAGTGGTTCTTATATTGACTACCTGGGCGAAGCTTGCATCATAGGGTTTGCCATCAATATGCAGGAGCAGAAAAATGCCGCTGAGGAAGTAAAGAAATCAAGAAAGCAATTTCAAGATCTTGTACAAACCATCAATGGTATAGTATGGGAAATTGAGCCTCAAGGTATGAATTTCACTTACGTAAGTCCTCAAGCCGAGCAGATACTAGGCTATCCATTGGCGCAATGGTTTAACAATGGGTTTTGGGAAAGTATACTATACCCTGAAGATCGGAACTATGCAATAAACTACTGCATAGAACAAACCAGACTTCAAAAAAATCATGACTTTGAATACCGAATGATGGCAGCAGATGGGCGTATAGTCTGGGTACATGACCTGGTAAATGTAGTAATAGAAAACGGTGCACCTGTGCGCTTGCGCGGATTAATGGTAGATGTAACGCAAAAGAAAAATGCCGAAGAAGCAGCACGCAAAAACCAGGAAGCGCTGCAAAACATCATGGACCAGTCAGTAGATATCATCTGTACGCTTGATGAAGCAGGGAAATTTATCAAAGTGAGCGCAGCTGTTGAAAAAATATGGGGTTATAAACCAGCAGAAATTGAAGGGAAAGAATTTTCTAATTTCATTCATCCTGATGACTTGGAAAACGCCATAGAAGTGTCTCGTGAAATTGTGTCAGGCAAGCAAATTACCAATTTTGAAAACAGGTATGTACACAAAAATGGAAAGGCTGTACCCATGGTATGGTCAGTAAACTGGGATGAGCAAGAAAAAATTGTGTATGGAATTGCCAGAGATGCCAGCGAAAAGAAAGAAGCTGAGCTTAAGCTGCAGTTAAGCGAACGCAAATTTAAAAGTCTTGTACAAGAAGGCTCCGACCTTATCAGCGTAATTGATAAAGGGGGTAAATACCTCTATGCCAGTCCTAATTCCTTAATCATCAAACACCTGGGCCCCGATGTATATTTGGGCCGAACTGCTTTTGAGTTTATACATCCGGAAGACCGGGCTGCCATGCTGAAAGAGTTTGAAAGATTGAAAACAGAAAAACGAATCAAGGTTCCTCCTTTTCGTTACCGCAGTGAAAATGGAGAATGGCGATGGATAGAAAGCATTGCCACCAATTTACTTGATGACCCAGCCGTACAAGGTATTGTTGTTAACTCGCATGATGTTACCGATAAAAGAAACATTGAAGACGCCATAAAAGAAGAGCGTGAGCAATATCAATCTCTTTTTATGAAAGCCCCCGCCTTTATTTGTGTGCTTAAAGGGAAAGATCATGTTTATGAAATGGCCAACGAAGAATACCTGCGTGTGTTTGGCAAAGAAAACATATTAGGAAAAACTGTTACAGAAGTTTTTCCTGAACTTGCTGAAACTGGAATTTATGAGTTGCTTAACAAGGTATTTGAAACCGGAGTGCCCTTTGAAGTAAAGGAAATGCATGGCATTGTTAATCGATCGGGCGTGATGACCGAAGTTTGGGTAAACTTTACTTACCAGGCTTACCGCAATGTAAAAAATGAAATCGAAGGTATCTTGGTTTTTGGCATAGATGTTACAGATCATGTACTGAACAGAAAAAAAATTCAGGAAAGCAATGAGCGGCTAGAGCTGGTAACTAAAGCAACTTCTGATGCTGTATGGGATTGGGATTTGATAACAAACCAGGTATACTGGGGCGAAGGATTTAAAACAATATTCGGTTATGAAATAGAAAGTTCTGTTACCGACATATCCATGTGGACTAAGGGCATACACCCTGAAGATAAGGATAGCGTAAACCTGAGTATTGAAAATGCTCTAGCCGGAACTTACAGCAACTGGGCAGATGAATACCGCTTCAAAAAAGCCAATGGTGAATATGTATTTGCAAAAGACAAAGCCTTGATCATACGAAATGAGCAAGGCAAAGCAATACGAATGGTTGGCGCATTACAAGATGTTACATACGAGAAAGTACATGAAGAATCCTTGCGGAGGTTAAATGCACAATTAGCGCTATCCAACCAGGAACTTGAACAATTCGCTTATGTTGTTTCGCACGATATGCAGGAACCACTGCGCATGATCAGCAGCTTTATGGGTCTGCTGGATAAAAAATACGGACAATTAATTGATGAGCAGGGGCATAAGTACATCGACTTTGCCATTGATGGCGCCAAACGTATGCGCCAGATTATATTAGACCTGCTGGAATTCTCGCGCGTTGGGCGCATTAAAGAAGAAGAAGCAGAAGTTAACCTGAATGAAGTGCTTGATGAAGTGAAAACACTGCTGCAAAGAAGTATAGAAATTCAAGATGCTAAAATTAAAAGCGATCAACTACCGGTAATTAAAATTGCGTATTCACACGTTCGCCAGCTTTTTCAAAATTTTCTAAGTAATGCATTAAAATACAGTAAAGAAAAAACAGCCCCTGAAATCAGCATAAGTGTAAAAGAACATAATTCATATTATGAATTTGCTTTTACAGATAATGGCATAGGCATTAATGAAAAATATTTTGAAAGAATCTTTATCATATTCCAGCGTTTGCATACAAGAGAGCAATACTCAGGCACAGGAATTGGCCTGGCGCTTTGTAAAAAAATAGTTGAGTACTATGGCGGTCGAATCTGGCTGCAATCAGAAGAAGGAAAAGGAAGTACCTTTTACTTTACACTACCCAAATAGTACAGCTATGAAATTATGGAAAGATTATAAGCAAGTGATTTTAAATAACTGTTTAGGGCATGAAGCAGAAAATGACGGCATCTCGTACTGGAGAAACAGGTTGTTTGCAGAAACCATCATTTACCTGATCCCCTTTTCACTAATCCCCCTTATACCAGGATTCTATTGGAGCCTTGTTTCGGGCTTAATTGGCCTGGCAATATTTGATGTAATGGCTATATGCGCTGTAATCATTATTGGTTTTGTGCCGTCTGTAAGTATTACTTCGAAAAAAATTCTGTTTACAACAGTAACATTCTCCATAGGTATCATCATGGTATACTACCTGGGTCTTGTAGGGCCCGGATTAATCTTTTTATATGCTGCCGTAGTTTTTACCGTTATTATATTTCCCCAAAGCTATGCTTACTGGACAGCACATATTAATGTAATTATAGTAGTGGCTTTTGCTATTGCCTTATATGCAGGCTGGCTTCATTGGCCTGAAGACCGCACTCATTCACTTGGCAGCTGGATTGCCGTTACAACAAATTTACTCTTCTTAAGCTATCTGGCAGCCGCGCTTATACCCCGCATTTTTAATGGTTTGCAAAAGACAATTGAAAATCAAAAAAGATTGGAACTTGAACTGAGCAGCAAACAAAAATCACTTGAAATCACACTTCGTGAATTACAGCAAAAAAACGCTGAACTGGAGCAATTTGCTTCTGTTGCTTCACATGATTTAAAAGAACCCCTGCGTACCATAAATACATTTATGCAGTTGCTTGAAAAGAAGTATGAAAATCAATTGGATGAAAAAGCAAAAAAATACATTCAGCTGGCTACATCTTCATCCAAGCATATGACGCAACTCATAAATGATTTGCTGGATTATTCTCAAATGGAAAATAATCAATTGATAAAAGAATTGATTAATACCCATCAATTGCTTAAAGAAATATTGGAAATGCAAAAAGCTACCATAGAAGATAAGAGCGCACAATTTGAATTGGGTAACTTACCCGATATAGTTGCCGCCCGCACACCCATGAAAGTAGTTTTTCAAAACTTAATTTCGAACGCCCTTAAATACCACGCTAAGGGCACTGAACCTAAAATAAAAATATCAGGCTCAACATTTGAAGATCATTACTTATTTCAGGTACAAGACAATGGCATTGGCATTGAGCCGGAACATTACCAAAAGATATTTATCATTTTCCAGCGGCTGCATCACACAAATGAATACTCAGGCACCGGCATTGGCTTAGCATTATGCAAAAAAATTGTAGAGCAACATGGCGGAAAAATCTGGGTTGAATCTGAACCGGGAAAAGGAAGTACTTTTTCATTTACCATCATGAAATAATAATTTTAATTCAATAAATTTAAACTGAAGTAAATAAGCATTGATGAATAAGCTGCACATACTTTTGGTTGAAGATAATGAGGGCGATGTAATTCTGATTACAGAATTGCTTCAAAACAAGCCTGTTATTTCATCTATAAGCGTAGCTAAAAACGGCAGATTAGCTATAGATCTTCTTGAACAAAAAGAAAATCTAACTGAAAAGGTATTGCCCGACATCATCCTTTTAGACATTAACCTGCCTATAGTTGATGGACACGAGGTGTTAAAATATATCAAAACCCATTTCCATTTAAAGCACCTGCCTGTAATTATGCTCAGCACTTCATCAGCAAGAAAAGACATCAAGGTTGCCTATGAAAATCATGCAAACTGCTTTATCACTAAACCGGTTGATGTTGATGAATTTCAACATATTATTGATGAAATGACCGGTTTTTGGAGCCGGATAGCCAGCTTACCCAAGGTAATAACAGAACCTTCAGCTTAAAGTGTTAAACCAGCCTATTTAAATTTAAACAACCGAAATTCTTACTGTTCAACTTAGATTATTGACATTTAACCAAGGCTTGCATTTATTGACAATTGTTTGATTATATTTAGTGAACAATAAGGCCTAAAATTGGGCATATTCAAACTGGTTATGAAGCCTATACATATACTGCTTGTTGAAGATAATGAAGGAGATATCTTGCTTACTACTGAAGCATTGGAAGAGGGCAAAATCACCAATAAAGTAAGCACAATAAAAGATGGCCAGGAAGCGCTAAACTTTCTTGAAAAGAAAGGAGAATACGCAGATGCCGATACACCTGATTTAATTCTCCTTGATGTTAACTTACCCCGCAAAAACGGGCATGAAGTATTGCAGCAAATCAAAAATTCTCCCGGCACTTCACACATTCCGGTTATCATGCTCACAACATCATCCTCAGAGCGCGATATCAACATGTCATATAGAAATCATGCCAATTGCTATATTACCAAACCAGTTGAAATTGATAACTTCATGGAGGTAATTTCAAAAATTGAAGATTTCTGGATCAGCATCGTTAAACTTCCTGCAAATCGTTAATTACCTGAACTTACTAATTTAATACTTGCCTTGAAAGATAAGCAACCATACAGCATTCTTTTAATCGAAGATAATCCGGGTGATGCTACACTTGTAGAAGAATACCTGAATGAACAAATTCACTCGGTTGAAATAAAACATGTTACTACCTTTGAACAAGCCCGCAAAATACTTGAAAAAACCCAGTGCCCGTTTGATGTAGTGCTGCTTGATCTTACCCTACCTGATAAAAGTGGTGAAAGCTTAATTACAGATATTATTTCTTTGATAAAAAAAACACCTGTAATTGTGCTTACCGGTTATGCAGAGTTTTCTTTTGGCGTTAAGTCATTGAGTCTTGGCGCATCTGATTACCTGTTGAAAGATGACTTATCGGCTTCAACTTTGTATAAAAGTATCAGATACAATATTGAGCGTAAAAAAATGATCAGCGAGCTTATTGAATCAGAAAAAAAATACAGTGATCTTTTTCATCTGAGTCCACAACCTTTATGGGTTTATAGTTTAGATACGCTAAAATTTTTAGATGTTAACCAGGCAGCTATTGATCATTATGGATACAGCAAAGATGAGTTCCTGAAAATGACCATTAAAGATATCAGGCCTCCTGAAGATATTCCGGAATTAGAAGCAGCAATACAAAAAGTTTCAGAATCAAAAGAAGGTGAGGTAATCAATTCTGGGGCATTCAGACACAAGAAGAAAAATGGAGAAATCATTAAAGTAGAAATACAAGGCAACCTTATTTTATATAAAGGAAAGAAAGCCGAATTGGTTCTGGCGCATGATGTAACTGAACGTTATCGATACATAAGCGCTATTGAAAGTCAGAACAAAAAACTACGCGATATTGCCTGGCAGCAATCTCACGTTGTAAGAGCCCCGGTTGCACGTATTATGGGTCTTATCAATCTTATCGATAAATTAGAAGGCGCAGATATAAACCAAAAAGAGCTATTTGATTTGATAATTAAATCTGCACATGAAATTGATAGCGTAATCAAAGAAATAACAGAAAGAGCAGAGGATGATTCGCATGAATTATTTCGCAATGAATAGCAATCTGATTAATTGTTTTTCTTACTATATATTGCAAACAATTAATTGTTGAGTAAGCCTCAAAACAAGCAAGCAATGAATAAAATCAAACTGTTACTGGTAGATGACCATACCCTTGTAAGAGAGGGCATTAATTCAATGCTTTCTGGTATTGCAGATATAGAAGTAAGCGGCTCATTTGCATCAGCAGAAGAGGCCATTAATGAAGTAAGGGAGAATCCGCCCGATGTAATTTTAATGGATATTATGATGGGTGGAATGACAGGTATTGAAGCTACACGCTGGATTAAGGATTTGGAAAGCAATGTCAAAATAATTTTGGTTACAAAAGAAGTGAGCAAAGAATACGTATCTGCAGGAATAAAATCTGGCGTAGATGGCTACTTGCCAAAAGATGTGGATAAAGATACCCTTGTTGAAGCTATACGCACCGTAAATAATGGCGGCAGGTATTTTAATGATGCCATCATGAAACTGGTTTTTGAAGATTTCTATTCTAATGAAAAACTAAAGGCGCCTGCCAGAAATTTACCTCATGAATTAACAAAACGCGAAGCAGAGGTAATGCAACTTATTGCGCACGGTAAAACCAATAAAGAAGTTGCAGAAGCTTTGTTTATAAGTGTAAAAACGGTTGAAACGCATAAAACCAATATTCTGGAAAAGCTTGGGCTCAAAAACAGTACAGAGTTGATCAAATACGCACTCAAAAACAAAATAATTACAGTAGACAATCTGTAATACAAATTTTATAAGCGCTCTTTTCTCGGGGTTTACCCTGAGAAATCGGGGTTTTGCTTAGGCCATCATATCAGCATAAAACTGAAGAGTAATAAGTCAATAGGCTTAACCATTAGGTAAAAATGGCTTTTTGATTGCAAAATCGGCCTTTACAGGCTCAATCATCCGCATCCTCCTTAATTTATCAAAATCAGTTGTACCCTGATTTTTCATGCCTAATACCCACGCACTTTTGTATCGTAACAAAACAAAAAAGCGCATGAAAACTTCTATCAACAAAATCAAAATTATTTTTTGCCTCCTGGCAGCAAGCACATTGCTTACTACAATACCGGCAAATGCACAGTGGTCTAAATACTCAAATTATAATGCCGGCAGGCAACATAATTTATTTCTGGGTTTTGAAGCATTAGCCGGAACCCGTACATTCTCATTGAATAGCGATCATATTCAGTTTAATGAATTGAGTGTACTTCAGGAAGGAAGAACAATTGGAATGGTGGTAGGTACGAACAGTATATTACTAAAACTTCGCCAAGGGCAATAC